>DAOVDN010000018.1 GCA_030669465.1 Desulfobacterales bacterium
GCGCAACTCTGTCGGGGGGCGGCCCTGCCCCACCAATAAAATGAAACAAGTGATATATGTCTGAATACAGGCGTGCCAAGATTCCGGGCGCAACCTATTTTTTCACGGTTGTGACTTTTGACCGAAAACAAATTCTGACAACCGATCTGGCACGTCGTTGCTTACGTTCTGCGTGGGAGGATGCTCAGAAGCGACACCCGTTTCGGGTTGAAGCCATTTGTCTTTTGCCCGAGCATCTCCATTGCATCTGGACCCTTCCCAGGAATGATGCAGATTTCTCGATACGGTGGAACATGATCAAAGGGCTGTTCTCGAAGCGCTATCTTGCCGGAGGTGGAACGGATGGGCTACGGAACAAGTCACGAAAACGAACCGGAGAAGCCGCGGTGTGGCAGAGGCGCTTTTGGGAACACTTAATCCGGGACGAAGATGACTTGCGCAAGCACTTCGATTATATTCACTTTAATCCTGTAAGACACGGCCATGTCGTCAGACCTGCGGACTGGCCATGGTCAAGCTTGCACCGCTATGTGCGCAAGGGGTGGTACAATTCGGACTGGGGTGCGCAAGAGCCGGAATCGATCAAAGGATTTGAATGCCGGGGTGAATGACAGATGGATGGTGGGGCAGGCCCCACCCTACGTGGGGGATGGATGGATGATTGGATGTTTGGTGGGGCAGGGCCACCACCCTACGTGGAAAATGTGCAAATTTGTTGGGTGGTGGCCCTGCCCCACCTTAGACGAGAAACGAGAAAAGTATGCATTCCCACGCAGAGCATGGGAACGAGTAACGAGCAACGAGGTCAGAGATCAGAGATCAGAGATCAGAGAACCAGCAACCAGCAACCAGCAACGAGAACCGAGCAAGGGAAGGAACTTGACATGTATGCCGCAAACTGGTAATTTATATTACCGTATTTATCTATAATCGGTAAGATACTTTACCACATTACAGGGATGTATTATGATAGAACTGCTTAAAGAAATCATTCTCGACTTTCAGAATACTGTTTTAGATAGCGGCATTCCAAGGCACTTTCAATATAAGCCTGTTAAGGGAAAAGCCTTTGTGTGTATTGGTGTAAGGCGTTGTGGAAAATCGACCCTTCTTTATCAAATTATAAAAAAGATAGAGGCGCAAGGGGTTAAACTTAAAAATATTCTGTACATAAACTTTTTCGATGATCGACTGACTGAGTTAAAACAAGGCAACCTGTCATTAATTATTGAGGCATACTATTCTCTTTATCCGGAAAAAAAAGGGACTGAAGAGATTTACTGCTTTTTTGATGAAATACAGGAAGCAAAGAATTGGGAACAATTTATTGACCGGATTTTACGGACCGAAAAATGTTCAGTATATTTGTCCGGCTCATCTGCAAAGCTGCTTTCCAAGGAAATCGCAACACAAATGCGAGGACGTTCTCTATCATGGGAACTGTTCCCATTTTCTTTTTCGGAATTTATTTCCTATAAGGGGATTGACTTTAAAAAACTAACTTCACGAAACAGACTCTTACTGCAAAACTGTTTTGACGAGTATTTTCTGAAAGGCGGCTTTCCCGAGGTTCGTGATGTCTCTGCTAAAATCCGCGTCATGATTCACCAGGAATATTTTAAAACCATTCTTCATAGAGATGTAATTGAGAGATTTAATGTCATACACCCTCAAGCCGCTATACAGGCTGGTTACAGGTTAATCAGTTCCACGGCCTCTCTTTATTCAATAAATCGCATTACAGAGTATCTTAAATCTCTCGGCTATAAGGTCAGTAAAGGTTTTGTCTCCTCATGCATCGAGTGGTTCGAGGATGTTTATTTTCTCTTTTCCGTTAAAATATTTAGCCCTTCAATTTCAAAGCAGAATGCCAATGCAAAAAAAATCTATTGCATCGACCATTCCATGGTTACTTCAATTGCGCCAAAGATACTGGAAAATAAAGGGCATTTGCTTGAAAACATGATGTTCACATACCTTCGCAGGCATACAGAACAGATTTATTATTATAGGACAAAAAAAGGCAATGAAATTGATTTTATATGGACAGACAATCGGGGGAGCAGGCATCTTATGCAGATATCATTCTCATTAAAAGACCCGGCTACAAGAAAGCGCGAGATTTCATCTCTCTCATTTGCGATGGAAGAGCTAAACCTCAGGCGGTCAACAATAATAACCTATAATGAAGAAGATCTCATCAAAGTAGAAACCGGAGTCATAAAGATTATACCAGCATGGAAATATATGCTTTGAAAGCCCTTTGCACAAGAAGACGTTTTTCAAGGGAGCAGGGAGCAGGGAGCAAAAGATGAACGTCCAACATCCGCGCAGCGCAGGCGCTTGCGCCGCGTGACATCGAACGTCCAACATCGAATGAAAAACAAATACCAAATGAGACCTTTGTCTGGTTCCCATGCTGGAGCGTGGGAACGAGAAATCAAATCATGCAGGAAAATCCTCATTAATGACGATTTTCCACATCTTCTCACTCCGGAAATAATTACGATCTCTTTTTTATCGATTACTCTATATAAGGAACGGGGACGAAATAACTTCCACAAGTAGGCGCATAGATTTGGGTCAGTTTTGTTCGATCTCAAGTCACAAAAGTTGATGGAATAGCAGGCTATTTTGATACTTTTGGGATTTGAGATCGGGCAAAGGTGGCCTGAAGCTGTGATGCATAGTTGGGGAAGTTATTTCGTCCCCGTTCCTTAGGCTTCCCGACCGTTCTTTTTTCCTCTTCGGCCCACGCAGTGTTGGGAAAACTACATGGCTGAAAGAAGCCCTACCTGACGCCTCTTTTTTTGACCTGCTTGACTCATATTTGTACCTGGAGTTTTCTCAAAAGCCTGGCAACCTGGAAGTTTCCACTTTCTCTAAGGCATGATTACGAGTTCATCATACATTCCCTTTAATAAAATCTTCCGTCAGATAATAGGCCTTTTCATCGGTAAACTGTTTTGGAGGATGCTTCATAAAAAAGGCGGAAGGATCATATAAAACGCCGCCATGACCTCTTTGAAGAGCCAATTTGCAACAGCGAATTGCGTCAATGGTTACTCCGGCTGAATTAGGAGAATCCTCAACCGAAAGACGAAGTTCCAGATTCATAGGGATATCTCCAAAAAGTCTTCCTTCCATCCTGATGAAACAGACCTTATTATCTTTTTGCCACCGCACATAATCGCTGGGTCCGATATGGATATTCTTTTCCTGCAAAGGCGCAGCCAAAACAGACTGGACAGCTTCAGTTTTTGATATTTTTTTGAAATAAAGACGTTTGCGGCTTAGCATATTTAAAAAATCAGTATTCCCACCTGTATTAAGCTGGTAAGTTTTCTCTAATTTAACGCCTCTCTTGTTAAATAAGTCGGCCAGGATTCTATGAATAATGGTGGCCCCTAATTGAGACTTTATGTCATCTCCGATAATCGGAATATTTTTTGTTTTAAACCGCTCCGCCCATTCCGGATTGCTGGCAATAAAAACAGGGATACAATTAATAAAAGCAACGCCTGCCTCCAATGCGCATTCGGCATAGAAGCGGACGGCATCTTCAGAGCCTACCGGAAGATAGTTCATCAATATTTCAGTTTTTGATTCTCTTAAGATTTTTACCACTTCATTTTTCTCAGGCTGAGGTTCCTGGGCGATCACAAAAGTACATTCTTCCTCATAATTTTTCATATGCTCGGCAACACCATCCAATACTCTTCCCATGCTAACAAAAATATGATCATATGGAATATTCTCAAAAAAGACAGTGGTGCAATTTGGAGGAGCAAAAACAGCTTCTCTAAGGCTTTTGCCTACTTTGCGCTTATCAATATCAAAGGCACAAACCACTTCGATATCATACGGTTTGTAGCCGCCGATGTCCCAATGCATCAATCCGATTGCGTCTTCGCTGCTCTTGTTTTTATAGTATTCTATTCCCTGCAATAATGAACTTGCGCAGTTACCGACCCCTGCAATTCCGATCTTGATCTTATCCATAAAAAACAGCCTCCTGCACCATTTATATCATATCAAATCTAAATCAAGGTATTGCTGCACATATTCTTCCTAACAAAATTACCGAAAAATGGCAAATAGAAGTATTTTTCAAAGGTCTCTCTTTGATGACTTCGTAAAAAGTATAAAATTGCGGTTTTTTTGTAACAATTTAGTTGCTTGAAATTTTTGACAGGATTGACAGGATATTCAGGATTAAAATCATCTAAACTTATCCTGTTAATCCGCAGTTAAATCCTTTGCCTTGCGTTCACGCGGCGCAAGCGCCTGCGCTGCACGTGATTTCAACTTTCAGCTTACCAAAATCAATAATTGAACTTACGGGTTTTCCTGTGGCGACAAGATAATTTACCATCTGAACTTTATGGGTAGAAACAATTCGCCTTACCGTTTTAACTTCTAAAATGATCGTGTTATCCACTATGATGTCAGCAATAAATCCACCAACAATTTCATTATCGTACAATAGAGTTGCAGGCCTCTGAGATAGAGCAGATAAACCGGTTGTGATTCTTCTTTATGATTTACCGGATAGCTAAAGTGAGACGTAGCTTTGTTTGTTGCACTTGAAACAGAATCTTGTATATCCTGTTATCCTGTCAGAGTCTTTTTCAATAGGCTAAAAATGTTACGATAAATCTTTAAAAAGGAGATGGAGCGGGAGCTCAAAGAACATATGGAAAATCTGGGACTGTTGGTCGAAAAAAGAACCGAAGAACTGATTGAGGCCCATAAGTATACCCGCGGCCTGATTGAGAGCAGCCTGGATGCATTAGTCATCTTCGATGAGGATGGTGTTATAACCGATGTCAATGAGCAAACGGTCAGGCTTACCGGGTACGACCGTGAGGAGCTGGTTGGCAGCCGCTTCCGTAATTACTTTACCGACCCGGAAAGGGCGGCCGAAGGTGTGAGGATATCTTTTGAGGTGGGAAAGGTCACTAACTATGAACTGGTCATGAAATCAAAGACAGGCGAGGAAACGCCTGTGTCCTATAATGCCACAGTGTATAGGGATGAGGAAGGACGGGTTAAAGGGGTCATTGCTGCGGCCAGGGATATGACGGAAATAGCAAGACTTCAGCATCAGTTGGTTATGGCCGAAAAACATGTTGGTATTGGCCGTCTGGCCGCGGGCGTAGCGCATGAGATCAAGAACCAGTTGGCTCCGACCCTCATTGAGGTACAAAGGATTATCGAACAGATTGAAGACAGTAAAAAGCCTTCTCATGAATTCATCCTTGAACGTGCCCGGACGATTGAGCAGGCCACCAGGAGCGCTAACAGAATCACTATGGCACTGCTCGACTACGCCAGAGAAACCAGACCGGAATTTGTATCTTATAATCTTAAGGATTCCATAAAAGGTGTTCTTTCCCTTCATGAATCCAAGTGCCACAGCGCTAATATCGAACTGAAACTGGAAACAGTCGACGTTCCAAAGATATATGCTGACAAAAGGCAGATCGAGCAGGCCTTGATCAATATTATCGACAATGCGTATGAGGCCATTGTCAGCAAGGGCGAAGGTGGAGTCATAGCCATTTCCGTCAAGAAAGAGGACCGGTATGCGGTCGTAAGCATCCGGGATACAGGTATTGGTATCCCCAAAGAAGATCTGGCCAGGATCTTTGACCCGTTTTTTACGTCCAGATCCCCTCGGGGTACAGGGCTTGGCCTGAGCATCAGTTATGGGATTGTTGAGAAACATGGTGGCCGGATAGATCTTGAAAGCGAGCCGGGCAGAGGCTCTACCTTCAGGATCTATCTGCCCATTGTTCCCTAAGGGTTCGCTCAAAAATAACTTCGCGTTTTCTCGCTTAAGATTTGAGTCAGGTTTGGTTGATCTGATTGAGCAAAGTTTGAGTAATAGCATGCTATTTCGAGTACTTTGCGATTGAAGATCGGCCAAAGATGGCTTGAAGCTTAAGATGCGAAAATGTGAAGTTATTTTTGAGCGAGCCCTAAGTAGGAGGAAAAAAGTGGCATCCCCTCACAGGATTCTAGTATGCGATGACGAAGAAAAGATACGCAAATCCCTATGCGGTTTGCTTCAAGACCACGGCTATGAGGTGGTAAGCGTCTCGAACGGCTTGGAATGCTGGGAAATCCTGACAATTCAACAGTTTGACATAGTGATCCTGGATATCATCATGCCTGACATGGACGGAATCGAGGTGTTGGCCAGAATAAAGGAGATGTATGAGGATACGGAAGTAATCATGATTACCGGTTATGCCGATAAAGACAAGGCCATCACTACCTTTCGCCTCGATGCCTATGATTTCATTGAAAAGCCCTTTGAATCCAAAGACATATTAAACACGGTCTCGCACTGCCTGAGTCAACTCGACCTGAGAAGGAAGATTGAAAAGAAGAGCCTGCAACTGAAGGAGTCAGAGGAAAAATATCGAAGGATATTCGATGACTCCAAAGACATGATCTACATGACTACCCGGGAAGGAAGATTGATTGACGTCAACCAGGCCGGGGTTGAACTCTTAGGATATGACAGTAAACAAGAACTCTTAGACATAGAGTCAACGGAGGTCTTATATTGCCACTCGGGTGACAGGAAGCGATTTCAAGAAAAGATCGAAAGAGACGGTTTTGTCAAGGACTACGCGGTTGAGTTCAAAAAGAAAGATGGAACCAAAATCTATGTCTTGATTACGTCAAATACAAGAAAAGACGAAAAAGGAAACGTGCTTGGTTATGAAGGGATCGTACGGGATGTAACTGAGGCAAAGATAGCTCTGGAAAAGACAACAGCGCTGATGAGAACTATCAGGGAAGCAAAGGAGGAATGGGAGGACACATTTGATGCCATTGAAGCTGCTATTTTTCTGGTAGACAAGACCTATACCATTCATAGGGCGAATATAGGGCTGGCCAAACTGGTAGGAAAAGACCTGACCGATATTATCGGCCAAAGATGTTATAAGCTCCTTCACGGGATTGACCATGTGCCGGAGTTTTGCCCCCGGCCTTTGGTGGTTAAAAACCGTTGTTCTTATGCCGATGAACTATGGGAGCCTGATCTCAATCGGCATCTGCGGATTTCTTACTATCCTATTATCGGCAGGGATGGGGGTGTTCGAGAGGTTATTCACGTGATGAGAGATATCACGAAAAGAAAAAAGGCGTATCAGGAAATTGAATACCTTGCCAGCGTTGTTCGCTATTCCCAGGACGCCATTATCAGCACAGACCTGGATTGCAGGATCACCAGTTGGAACAAAGCGGCCGAGAATATCTTTGGCTACAAAGAAAAAGAGGCCGTCGGAGATTTCATATATATTGTCGTTCCGGAGGACCAGAGAAAAGATTGTCGTTTCTTTATCGAGAAAGTTAGTGAAAAGCAGATATTAGAGCACTACAAAAGAATAAGAATGACAAAAGATGGACGGCTTATCAATGTGGATATGACACTTTCTCCGATCAAAGACAGTGAGGGAGGTATAATTGGCGTTTCTATTATAGCAAGAGATATTACTTATGAGAAGCGACTTGAAGCCAAACTCCTTCAGGCCCAGAAGATGGAATCGATTGGCACACTGGCTGGTGGGATTGCCCATGACTTTAATAACCTGCTCATGGGGATTCAAGGTTATGCCTCTCTGATGCTCCTGGATACTGATCCCTCACTTCCGCATTATAACATGCTAAAAAAGATCGAAAAGCAAGTACAGGGTGGCGCCAACCTGGCCAAACAGTTGCTCGGCTTTGCAAGGGGTGGAAGATACGAACCCAGGCCGACCAATCTTAATGAGATAATCGACAGGTCGTCCCGGATGTTTGGTCAAACCAGGAAAGAGATTATTATTCACAGGAAATTCGAAAAAGACCTGTGGGTGGTTGACGTGGATCAAGGCCAGATGGAGCAAGTCCTTCTGAATCTCTATGTCAATGCCTGGCATGCCATGCCTGGTGGGGGAAATCTCTATGTAGAAACAAGTAATGTCACACTAAACGAGTCTTACGTGAAACCGCATGATGTAGAACACGGCAACTATGTGAAAATATCGATTACCGATAGCGGTGTGGGGATGGATAAAGAGACACAGCAGCGGATCTTTGATCCGTTCTTCACCACCAAGGAGATGGGGAGAGGCACCGGCCTGGGCCTGGCCTCGGTGTATGGGATTGTTAAGAACCACAAAGGGATCATCACCGTTTACAGCAAAAAAGGCCATGGTGCTACATTTAATATCTATTTGCCTGTTTCTGAGAAGGCCATAGTCCCTCCAACCAGGATGGTGAATGACGATGTTATGAAGGGAACCGAAACCATCCTCGTGGTAGATGACGAGGTGCACGTGCTGGATACAACCAGAGCAATGTTGGAACATCTGGGCTACACCGTGCTCACGGCTGAGGGAGGAGAAGCAGGATGGGAGATATATCAAGACAATAAGGACACGATCGGCCTTGTCATACTGGACATGGTCATGCCGGGGATGGGTGGCGGTGAGGTCTATGATCGGATGAAGGCATTGGATCCCGATGTAAAGGTTATCATCTCAAGCGGCTACAGCCTTAACGTTGAGGCCTCTGAAATTATGGGACGAGGTGCAAATGATTTTATTCAAAAACCGTTCGGTGTCAAAGATTTGTCACATAAAATACGAAAAGTGATAGTGTGAGCATTAGACAAAAAAACCGCTTGCAGTCTGGCCTGTCAGTGTGTTATTCGGACTTGAAAAACGCCCACTTTGTCTCTGCCTGGCAGAAACGTTTCTTAAGGGACTTAAGCTCTCAATGCAAAAAAGACCTTTGAAAAATGGTCTCAAAAGGAATTAGTTATGGAGAATTATTATATTGGTATTGACGCCGGTTCTGTAAGTGTAAACGCTGTTGTAATCGACAAGAATGGAGAATTAATTTACGAGTACCCTTACAAAAGACATTTTGGCGGGGTGGAGACATCTGTCTTTAAGATCATCAGTGAGCTATACACCCGTTTTGCCTTTGAAAAAATAAGGGCCCTCGCCTTTACCGGAAATCAAGGGAGAATGATAAGTGACAGAATAGGCGGATTTTATGAGTTTGAATCTATTGCTCAAATCCTTGGTTCCGTGTTCTTACACTCAGATGTAAGGACTATTGTCAGTATGGGCGGACAGGAGACTGCATTATATATTCTCAGTCATCATGGAGGCAGGTGGGAACTTGATGATTTCAACACAAACGGCCCATGTGCATCCGGCACAGGATCCTTTATTGACCAACAGGCAGAAAGATTGGCATCATCTATATACGGAAAAGAAAAAGATATATCAGAGGCTCATATTGGTAAGATTCTGGAGGATTTTATTAAATTGGGTCTTAAAAGTAAAAACCCTTCGAGTGTAGCCTGTCGATGCACGGTCTTTACCAAGTCGGATATGATCCACCTCCAGAATAAGGGTGAAAAACTCAGCGATATCATTGCCGGCTTACACGCTGGAAATGCGTCGAACTACTTAAGCACCATTGTCTCTAACCGGGTGCTACCCAAGCCTATAATATTTATTGGTGGTTTGGCAGCTAACGAGCTTCAGGTAAAGGCATTCAGAAATCATTTTTCCGATCTGATAGTTCCAAAACATTTTACTTCTGTTGGCGCCTTAGGGGTTGCCCTTCAGGCCAAAGAATTAAATATAGTCACTAAACCCGATTTAAATGAGCTTAAATCCATTGCAGAAAAAGGATCGTTTTCATTTTCAGCAACACCGAGATTGCAACTTATCAAGACAGACTTTCCAGCAGACAATCAGGTAAAAAGAGAGCCAAATACCATGGAACAAATCCCTGTATTTTTGGGAATCGATATAGGCTCGACAACTACCAAATATGCCCTTATCAACAAAAAAAGAGAAATCATAGACAAGGAGTATCGCCAGACAACAGGTAAACCCATTGAAGCAACCCAGAATCTTTTGAGGATATTAAAGAAAAGATTTGGAAACCGGATAGATATCAAAGGACTGGCAACTACGGGTTCAGGAAGAATGGTGGTTGGTGATTTCCTTAATGCAGACCTTATTATCGACGAGATAACCGCTCATGCACGGGGCGCTGTTGAAATTGACCCTGCAATAGATACCATTTTTGAAATAGGGGGACAGGATAGTAAATACATCTCTATTTCCAATACCTATCCACTTGATTTTGACATGAACAAGGTCTGTGCGGCCGGAACAGGGAGCTTTTTGCATGAGCTGGCAAATAAAAATAGCATAAACATTGTTGAAGAATTTCAGGAAATAGCTCTGTCGTCAAAAAATCCTATCAAACTGACCGAAAGATGTACTGTATTTATGGAATCTGATCTTGTATCTTATGCGCAAAAAGGCGGGCAAAAAAATGATCTTATCGCCGGCCTTTGTTATGCCATTGTCTATAACTACCTGCATAGAGTAATTGGAAACAAAAAGATAGGCAACAGGATAATGTTCCTGGGCGGCCCTTCTCTGAATAGAGCGATAGTAGCCGCCTTTGAGGCAGTACTGGAAAAGGGCCTTTTAATACCCAAGCACAGGGAGGTACTTGGTGGCTTCGGAGCTGCCATCAGCGTGCAGGAAAAGATGGAGAGAGAAAATAAAGAAATATCTTCTTTCAGGGGGCTCGATGAGGCAATTAATGAC
>DAOVDN010000160.1 GCA_030669465.1 Desulfobacterales bacterium
AGTTCATTATATACTGATAGTTTTTAACTTGCTAATAAAATCGATAAAAAATGGGATTTCGTCTACCAACTTAAGGCGGGACACCTTCGAACTTTTTGTTCTTGATTATCGTAAAACATCAATTGTGCAAAATTGACATAACATATCTATGTAGGGTGCATTCTATGCACCACCATGGTGCATAGAATGCACCCTACATAATTTATTGAAATTACAAAGTGTCCAGCCTTAAGTTGGCAGCCGAGAGAAACAAAAAAAAGGGTTAACCGGTAGCGGTTAACCCTTTGATTTTATTATGGCGGGAGCGACGGGACTTGAACCCGCGACCTCCGGCTTGACAGGCCGGCGTTCCAACCAAACTGAACTACGCCCCCGAATATGAGCTTTTTGGGTAATAGTTCAGCCACAAAGACACTAAGACACCAAGATTATAATATAATTCTCTGAAAATTCACAATTTAGGGATTTAGGAATTCGCTTTGCTTAATTGCGAATTTAGGAATTTAGGAATTGAAGGTATTCTATTGATTTTAATCCCTCAATCATATCCCTTCTTTGTGCCTTAGTGGCTGAACTGTTACTTTTTTGGTTCATGGTAGGCGGAACAGGGCTTGAACCTGTGACCCTCGGCTTGTAAGGCCGATGCTCTCCCAACTGAGCTACCCGCCCGAATAATCCACCCTCAAAAAAAAGTATTACTAACAGTTTAATAAAATAATGTCAAGCTTAAATCGTAAGCGTTCACGGTACGTTGAATTTAGATAATAGAAATTGGAAATTTGGCCTTCATGCATCTAAAAAGCCTATCTGTCAAGAATGAAGACCTGATCCCTATGGTGTTGATCCCTATGGTGTTCCCGTAAACTCGTTTCATCTCTCCCAAATTTCTACTTTCCAATTTCAAGTTTCAAGCCGTGAACGGCTACCTTAAATCAAAGCTCTTTCCTGCTCTATCTCCTCAGGCATCATTGCGAAAGATATGTCGCCTTCTTTAAAAAGAGTATCTCCGGGCTGAAGGACCAAAGCATGAGACAAGACTTCGTCCATGTGTTCTACAGAAATAATTTCTATCTGTTTCAATATGATAGAAGGTATGTCTTTTATATCTTTTTCGTTTTCTTTGGGAATAATAACTTTTTTAATTCCTCCTGTGTGAGCAGCCAGAATTTTCTCCTTCAGTCCCCCGATAGGAAGGATACGACCACGCAGGGTGATCTCACCGGTCATGCCAATATCACGGTAAACAGGTCTCCTGGTAAGGGCTGACACAATAGATGTACACATTGAGATCCCTGCGGAAGGCCCGTCTTTCGAAATAGCGCCTTCAGGTAGATGGATATGAATATCATATTTTTTGTAAAACTTTTTATCGATCATAAGACGCTCGGCACGTGAACGGACGTAGCTTACGGCTGCCCTTGCGGATTCCTTCATCACATCGCCTAATTTGCCGGTCATGATCAGCTCTCCCTTGCCCGGCATAATTAAGGTTTCAACACAAAGAAGCTCTCCACCCACCTGTGTCCAGGCAAGTCCGGTAACAATACCGATTTGATCCTTTTCCTCTGCCTGACCATGTTTGAAACGAAGCGGGCCCAAGTATTTTTGCACTGATTTTGCCGTTATCTTGAATGACTTGTTGCTGTTATTCTTTACAACTTCACGTGCAATTTTCCGGCAGATAGAGGAAATCTCACGCTCAAGATTTCTTACTCCTGCTTCACGAGTATATCGCTGAATAATAGTAAGGACGGCATTCCTGGAAAACCGCAGATTCTTATCTTCAAGCCCGTTCATCTTGATCTGTTTGCCTATAAGAAAGCCCCTGGCTATATGATATTTTTCATACTCGGTATACCCTGGTAAGCGTATAATCTCCATCCTGTCCTGCAGTGGAAGCGGTATGTCAGGCAAGGTGTTGGCTGTAGTGATAAAAAGGATATCCGAAAGATCATAGTCAATATCAAGATAATGGTCGTTGAAGCTGTAGTTCTGCTCCGGATCAAGCACTTCCAGAAGAGCGGCCGAAGGATCGCCCCGGAAGTCCATGCTCATTTTATCTACCTCGTCAAGGCAAAACACCGGATTGTTCACACCAGCCTTTTTCAATGACTGGATTATCTTGCCGGGCATTGCGCCTATGTATGTACGCCTGTGTCCCCGAATTTCAGCTTCATCCCTCACGCCGCCAAGGGAAAGGCGTATAAATTTTCTTCCCGTAGCTCTCGCAACTGATTTGGCCAGAGAAGTCTTTCCTACACCAGGAGGGCCGACAAAACAGAGTATAGGACCCCGGATTTTTTTGACCAGAGACTGGACCGCAAGGTATTCCAGTATACGTTCCTTTGGTTTTTCCAGCCCATAGTGATCCTCGTCCAATATGTTTTCTGCTTCTTTAATGTCATTGTGTACCCTGGTCCGTTCAAACCAGGGCAGACTGATCATCCACTCAATATAATTGCGAACCACGGTTGCTTCAGCCGACATGGGAGTCATCATTTTGAGTTTTCTGAACTCTTGTCTGGCTTTACCCGCAGCCTCTTTTGACATTCTCTTTCGTTTGATTTGCTTTTCAAGCTCTTTGAGTTCATCAATGGATTCTTCTTCGGCTCCCATCTCCTTTTTGATAGCCCGCATCTGTTCATTCAGATAATAATTCTTTTGTGTCTTCTCCATCTGTTTTTTGACGCGGACCTTTATCCTCTGGTCAGTCCTGAAAATATCGATTTCCATTTTTATCAGGCGGATAAGAAAAGAGAGCCGTTCATTTAAAGAAACCGCTTCCAGCAGACGCTGCTTATCCTCAATTTTGAATGAAAAATGGGCTGCTACGGTATCAGCCAGTTGTGAAGGATCTGAGATAGAGGAAATATTGTTTGCAAGATCTTTTGGTATATCCTTGTTCAGCTTAGCATACTCCTCGAAACTTTTAGTAACAGTCCTGGTCAGAGCTATGCCTTCAGCGGTCGATAATTCCGGTTCAATCAGAGGTTCTACCTCTACCTGAAAAAAGTCTTTATTCTGAATAAAACGGACAATACGGGCTCTGGACTTTCCCTCAACCAGGGTTTTTACCGTGCCGTCCGGAAGCCGCAGAAGTTGAAGCACGTTTCCGATAGTTCCTATGGAACTGATATCTTTTGTGCGAGGATTGTCGATTCCAGCCTTTTTCTGTGAGGCAAGAAAGACGGTTTTGTCATTATTCATTGCATCGGCAAGGGCGTGCACCGATTTTGTCCGTCCCACGAAAAGGGGGGCAACCATGTAAGGAAAAACCACAATATCCCTCAGTGGTAGAAGCGGAAGCAACAACCTTGACGAAGCAGATTCATCTTCCTTGAAAATTTTTGACAAATTAATCATTTTTATTACGCCTGCTTTTTTGTCCGCTCATACAATAAGATCGGACTTTCGTTATTCAATACAACGTCTTCACCAACTACGCATTCTTTAACATCTTCGATGGAAGGAATTTCATACATGATATCCAGCATGCAGTTTTCCATAATTGCACGAAGCCCTCTGGCGCCTACTTTTCGTTTTGAGGCCTCCTTTGCGATAGCTGAAACAGCGCTGTCCGTTAATCTTAAGTTTACTCCCTCGATCTCAAAAAGTCTTTTAAACTGCTTGATCAAGGCATTTTTTGGCTCTTTTAGTATTCTGATCAAAGAAGACTCGCTCAATTCATCAAGTGTTGCAATGACAGGCAG
>DAOVDN010000076.1 GCA_030669465.1 Desulfobacterales bacterium
ACTGCTCCACCCGAGCCCACTTCCCGGTTGTCCGAAGACGGCCTGGGCGTGACTCCCCCGCCAACACCCGCCCCACGCCCCCCCTCGAGACCCAGTATGCGGTGCATGTCTGGCCCATGGAGATCTACATCCATAAGGCCTACTCTGGCCCCCTGCTTTGAAAGGGCCATGGCCAAATGAGCGGCAACGCTTGTCTTGCCAACACCCCCCTTGCCGCTCATGACCATGAATTTGTTTCTAATTAAGGACAAGGAGTCTTTGATGATCTGATCCTGTGCGGCCATATCCGCCTTCCGTTCAGATAAATGGCTGTCGCCTTTCTTTTTCTTGCTAATATGGACAGTCTTGACCATATGAACACCTCCTAATCATAAGCAGTTCGGCCCACAAGGTCGATGTCGTGTCTTTTAAAATCTCGATGTGTTTGATTTCAGGCTTCACAAAAAGGTGGCATTAGGTTCTTCTACATCGCAATCCAAAAGCTGGACATCGAATTTAAGGGAAATGGCCAGATTGGTGGCTATAGTTGTTTTCCCTGTTTTTGGCTGTGTAATACACGGTAGTATTTTTACGTTCCGTGCGGATCTGATCGGTACGCACAAGATTGCCAAGGTATTTTGACACCTCGTTGAGATGCATACCGAATATGTCCGCAATCTGATCCGCTGTACACGGTCGTCGTTGCAACATGGAAAAAATTGTTTCGCGGTTTGCCTGTATATGGTTTGCATGCTTCGCGCTGAACTCCGCAATAACCTCTGCTGTCGGGTAAAACAGATGTGTCAGCGTCTCCATACGTTCTCTGGTCAGGGCTGCGGCAAAATCCTCCGCCGGTGGACGAACAGCCGTATTGAGATGGATGCGGTCCGGACCGATTTCCTTTGCAAAAGCCGCAATTTTGCGGACATCGGCAGGCATCGAGTTAATCCCTCCCATCAGAAAGACCTCCATCCATAACTGTCCCTTGAATTGCGCGCGGAAAGCCTTCTGCCCTTCGACCAGGTTGTCGAACAGCAACTGTGGATGGGGACGGTTCACCCATCCATAGGAAGCCTGGTCCCAGGCGCTCAGAGAAACCTTCACAACATTGGCAAGAGATGCCGCATCACGCACTTCCTGAAGGTATAGCATCGTACCGTTAGTCAAGAGCGCAGCAGGAA
Organism: Desulfobacterales bacterium; assembly: GCA_030669465.1. The sequence goes on from DAOVDN010000076.1 coordinate 1,161, forward strand.
TTCTACTTTTTGAGCATATGAACTCAAGTATTTCTCCGAAGCCGGAATGCAATGTAGGCTCCCCTGAACCGGAAAGGGTAATGTAGTCTGCCCTGCCATCTGTCTTTAGCCACTCTTTCAGCTCAGATATTACCATGTCTGTCGGAACATATTCTTGCCTGGTCACAGTTTTTTCAGTGGTTCGTCCTAACTGGCAAAACACACAATCCAGACTGCATGTCTTGTAAGGATTCAGGTCAACACCAAGAGACCGCCCGAATCGACGGGAAGGCACTGGGCCAAACAGATATTTATAGTTTTTCATTTATCAGTTTTCCTTCCTGAAATTCCCTTTGCCTTTGCTTCCGCTCTCGGCATTCTGAAGTTCAAATCAGGACAACCAGCGAAGTGACAAACTTTTGCATAACGCGAATGATATCAGCAGGTAAAACCCAAATATCAATGATATCAATTTGGAGTTATGAACGTTCTGCAAGAACATTATACTGCGGAACTATGCGAAACCTTTGAAAAATGCTTCCCGCTAAAAGCGGGATTCAAGCTCAAGGAAGGCGAAAATTTTAACCGGAAGAATACAGTTTAGCTTATAGCTGATGGCTCTTAAGCTCATAAGATAAAAAGGCTTATCAGCTCAGCAGCTTAACAGCTTATCAGCTAACATAGCCTGACACCAAAATTGGACAAAAGGAGGCGTTTATTTTTTTAACTGCAGACATCATCCATAGCCTTCTTGCAGCCAACTATTAATATTTTTTCCATTTTATTTAAACCTCCTTTTAGTGGTCACAGAGGTTACCACCGGTTACAAGAGTACTGTCAATATAGCTCTTAACCAGTTCTTCAGGCTCCAGAGAAGGTGCGCCTGTAACCACGCTAATACTGTTCTGAGTGAAAAGATCAACCGCTCTCTGTCCCATTCCACCGGCGATAATCACATTTGCCCCCAATTCATGAAGCCACCTCGGAAGCACCCCGGGCTCGTGCGCAGGAGGAACGAGGATCTCTTTATTTTTGATCTGATTATTCTCAACTTCGATTATTGCAAAGTCCTGACAATGTCCAAAATGAGCTGTGAGTTTTCCCTGGGCCAACGGTATGGCAATCTTCATATTAATAATCCTCCAATTTTAAATTTATCTAGTTTTTTATATAAGTTTTGACATTTTTTCGGCAATATCAACAAAAGCCTTTGTTGCCTGAGAATCTTTATATTTTTCCTGAAAAGAAACACCTGTATCACCGCATGCCACGACATTAAGATCAAAGGGAATTTTCCCGAGAAAAGTTATTCCTGCTGTTTTAGCGGTTTTCTCTCCACCACCTGATCCGAACAGATCATACTTTTCACCGCAATTAGGGCATGTAAAACCACTCATATTCTCTACAAGACCAAAGATTTCCATTTTTACGGTTTTGCAGAAATTGATTGATTTCCTGATATCTGCAAGAGCCACCTCCTGTGGTGTGGTGACAATAATTGCCTTTGCATCTTTAATTGTCTGGGCAACGGTAAGAGGCTCATCCCCTGTACCAGGAGGAGAATCGATAATCAAAAAATCAAGCTCGCCCCATTCAACATCGGCGATAAACTGTCTGATCGCAGAATGCTTAATAGGACCTCGCCATATAATTGCTTCGTCCTTGTTCGTGGTAAGTGATTCTATTGAAACCGCACCGAGGTTTTCTGAGTAACTCATGGGAGTCAGCTTTTGATTATGGCTCAGACCCAGCATCCCCTTAAGCCCGAGCATCCTCGGCACATCAGGACCATGTAAATCAACATCCATAATCCCCACCTTAAAACCCCTGTTTGCAAGAGCTATGGAAAGATTAACAGACACGCTTGTCTTTCCCACACCGCCCTTTCCGCTCATGATGATGAATTTGTTTTTTATCTTTTTTAGAGATACTTCTACTAAAGCATCATGTTCCTCTTTTGCTTTTTCATTATTAGCCGAACCGCTGGTACTCATCTTGCGCTTTTCCATATTCCATATCTCCAATCTATTTATGTCTCGGAATTTCTACGACTTCTTGAAATTCCTACAACTTTAGTTTTCCAAACATCTATACCCAGTGACCTTCGACATTGGCTTCCTGAGAAGCTTGCAATTCTCCACTTTTATACTGCGAAATAGCATCAATAACCCGCCCTTTTGCACCGGTCATGATCTTTATACCGGCGCTTTGCAACACCGTAAATGCTTTTGGGCCGCAGTTGCCGGTAATCAGCACATCTGCATTGTTTTCGACAATTGTTTTGCCTGCCTGTATTCCTGCGCCCTGAGGAAGATTCAGATTCTGGATGTTTTCCACAACCTCATACTCCATAGTTTCAGGGTCAACTATAATGAAATATGCCGCCCTTCCAAAGCGTGTATCCAGATTTGATTCTAAATCGTTACCCGTTGATGTAACCGCAATTCTCATACTTACCTCCGCTTCGCTCCGCAATTTATTCTTTTTCCAAAATACGGCAAAAATTTTCACCATTACATAAAGGACAACTCAGCGGCCTTCCTGTGCCACGCGGCTCATTCCACTTGTAATTGCATTTGCGACACTTGAATACGCGCTCTTCGTTAATTATCCTGTAGTTGCCACCTTCAATATTTATAGCCTTTCCGTTAATAAGTGCATCTGCAACAGCTTTTCGTGTCCGCTGAACGATCCGGCCGAAAGTAGCTCTGGACACTCCCATGCAACGACCCGCTTCCTCATGGGACATGCCATGTAAATCCGCAAGCCTTATGGCCTCGCGTTCATCAATGGTAAGGCAAACCTCATCCAGATCAAGCATGGGGATGCCTCTTGGCTTGAAGTAGCTGACATCCGGATTAAAGGCTACAATACGATTTTTCTGAGGTCGTGCCATAAAACTCCATTATGAGAATATGCTCAGAAATGTTAAAAAATAAGCGTTCTCATTCATATTGTCAAGGATTTTTTCAGCTTGTGCGGTTATGTGATTCCTGAGCCCTTCCAAATGATCTAATCCTCATCGGCGGGTTCCCGTCTCCTTCATAACCATCAACTCATTGACAAAACACGGCAAATCCTAACCATACAGATCGAATTTTCCGAGCTTTTTTGAGAAGTTATGCTTGATGGAGATAATATCTTGTAAAATCCAGGCTTTTATGATATAAGATATAGAAAATAAAAAATAACTCATCCCTTCTAGTCTGCTCCTGAAATCTCTGGGAATCTCTGGAACGAAGTGGGGTGGGGAAAGGAGAAAATAAATTTATGTCTGAAAAGCATCCTGAATGCCCGCTATACAATCCTTTAAATTGCAAAGAATATTATAATCCCAAAATCTGCGCATTTGTAAGAAAAGACAAGGTCTGTCTTAAAAAAAAGAAAGGAAAAACAAAAGAAGCAGGGAAAGCAAAAAAATAGATAAAGTGCTCTTTTCAAGCATGACCCGCTGTATCCGAAAGAAAAGCCGGATCTATCCCTATATTTTTCAATGCCTCTTCCCATCGCGACCCAGCCGGCATATCAAAAATAATTCCTCCAGAAACAGGACCTGTAAGCCAGCTATTTCCCATTATTTCTGATTCTAATTGGCCCGACCCCCAGCCGGCACATCCCAGAGTTATAATAAAGGATTCAGGACCTCCGTCCATAGCTACTGCCGCTAAAATATCTCTGGTATTACTCATAGCAAGAGAAGGCGTAATTATAAGACAACCTTCCCAGTCAAAGGGAGGACCATGGAGCACAAATATCTCGCCCATATGGACAGGTCCACCAATATGGATTGGTATAGATCCTAAGTCGGGCATATAGTCCATGTTAAGCTCATCAAAAATATCCTTTCCGGACAGGGAGGGATGAACACGATTTACAACAATACCTACAGCCCCTTCTGTAGTATGTTCGGAAATACAGACAACTGTCTGAAAAAAATTCGGATCAGACAGACCGGGCATGGCTATAAGAAACTCTCCTTTAAGAAAAGTAGAACATTTATTTTCCATATATTTCTCCACGAATTGTATTATGGATTTAGCAGTTTGAATCCTGTTTGAGATTCAAACGTTCTGATACCGGTTGTTTCCGTTAATTCAAAAAGGATGACTTCCATTATGTGCCACACCTTAACACCATTACGGATGCATCCGGTTGTTGTAAATGTTTTTCTACCACAGGCCATGTGCATATGAAGCACCGGCTTACCCTCGTCATCCGGAAAAATGGTTCCAGTACCTGCTACCTCATGAACATTGTCAAGGATATGCTCCATCGGCACTATGGTTTTCGTACGTCCATGCTCTGGTCCTACCACCAGCTTGCTCCCTTTGTCAGCCCCTCCGACAATGATTAGCGCCGCAGCCTTAATGGACTGCTTGCGCGCAAACTTTTCAATCTCTTCATGAACAACATCTCCGTCTTCAAGACGTATAACAAAAATCCGCCCCTGCTTTGCCTGTGAATATTTCATATTGAATCGTTCAATGTCCTCTGGTAGGGTGAATCAACATTTTATCAGAGCCATAATCTCTTTTGTAAAAATACATTTTCCCAAAGTCAATAATATTCTATAGAAATATATTTTAATGCAAACGATTCGCCGGCATATCATATCGCTCCTTAAAAACCATGAAATGAACGCCAGAGAAATCTCTAAGGCATTGGGGATTCGAGAAAAAGAGGTTTACGATCATCTTGAGCATATTCGCCGTTCAATAAAAACCCAAAAAAAGAAACTTGTGATCCATCCGTTTCGCTGTTTGATCTGTGATTATGTGTTTAAAGACCGGAAACGTTTATCGCGTCCCGGTCGTTGCCCGCAATGCAAACAAGGGCATATTGAGGCTGCCACGTTTAAAATCGTATAATATAAAACTCGTAACATTTTAGCCTTTTGAAAAAGACTCTGACAGGATAACAGGATATACAAGATTCTGTTTCAAGTGCAGCAAACAAATCTATCCGGTAAATCATAAAAAAGAATCACAACTGGTTTAT
>DAOVDN010000177.1 GCA_030669465.1 Desulfobacterales bacterium
GAAAAGCGGGAATATTGGAACTGCAAATGTGGGAAAATCTATTAAACTCACGGCGGGTTGAGATAATTTCAGCATGTACGCCTCTCGCCGATGTCTAATTCTTAAAATAATGGTCTTATCGATTCAGGCATCTCTCATTCAGCCAATAGCCACTTCCAGGCCGGTACGATTTCGAGGCGCTTATCAGACACATCTTCATCCAGCCAGGTGACGATGGTACCGCGTTTCAGACCCAGTTCATCCATAGCCGACAACAATGCGCTGACTTCCCGTTTTTGCGTATCTGGATCGTGAATATCCCAGCAGACCTGGATAAGCCGATATTCACCTCTATCTTTCGCTGGCAGTACAAAATCAACCTCGGCTCCGTTTTTGGTAACGTAATACTGAGGAGCAAGCCCCTGTCTGCGAAAATGCATGTAAACAAGATTCTCAAGCAACGCTCCCCGATCTCCCATCATGCGAAGGGACATGGCTTCTTGAAGCCCTGGATCAATAACATAGATTTTTTTTGGATTTACCCGTCGGACTCTTTCCGAGCGTGAGTGTATCGGCGCCTGGTAGAAAAGAAAGGTGTCTGTGAGGTGGTCCATGTAATCATATAGACTGTTTTTTGTGCAGGCAACACCTTGACTCTTTAATGAATTGTAGAACTTGTTCACGCTAAAGCGTGTTGCCGGAGCGCTCATAATATGCTTCATAAGAGCTCTCATGGCCAATGTGTTGCTGATCGAGTGTCGCTCTATAACATCACGAAGGATCACGACATCAAGATAGTTTCGCAGCACATCGCGCCTTAACTCATCGTCAAAAGTTTGAATTTCAGGGAATCCACCTATCTTGATATACTGACTAATCAGATTTTGCAGCATCGCTCTTGTTTTGGAACCAAACCGCTGGTCTGATTTCAAAATAACTTTTTTAAAGCTCAAAAATTCTCTGAAACTAAAAGGGAATATTTCTGTAGTAAGCGACCTGCCACGCAAACTAGTAGCTATTTCTGTGCTGAGGAGCTTTGATGATGAACCGGTCACGCAGACTGACAATTTCTCTGTATCAAGCACCCGGCGGACAAACTTGTCCCAACCTTCGATTTGCTGGACTTCATCAAGGAACAAATAACATTGCTTACTTTTAAACGCAGGGAACTTGCGATAATATGTTTCCAATATAAGTTGAAAGTCATTAGCGGAAAATGGGAGCAGACGCTCATCTTCGAAGTTCAGATAGATCAGACGCTCCTTCTCAAGCCCTTTTTTCAGCAACTCCCGCATTTGCTGATAACAGAACCAAGTCTTGCCGGACCGCCTCATACCGATTACAACGTTGGCCTTGCGTGGCACCCATACCATCGACTGATGGCGCGACATTAGCTCAGGCAGTGCGCGCTCATGAAAGTCATCTATTAATATATCAAGGACATTTTTCATGCCGCGACTTTATCTCTTTTTGAGAGATAAATCAACATATTTTTATCTTGTTTTTCGAGAAGCTTTGATCAACTTTTTACGAAGCTGTCAATAGTTTTTATCGTCAAGGAGTGAGTTCCGAGCGAACGCTTCGAGAGGGAGATAACGAGAACAACACTCGCTCTTTGGATCAATTTATGATCGCCTGCCCGGCTTTCAGAGCCGGTTGGCTTCTAAAAAGAACAACAGAAAAGCTCATTATGAACCATCATATCGATAATAAGCAGCGCAGGTTCCTTCGGTGGAAACCATGCACGGACCAACCGGATCCACAGGCGTGCAGGCCTTTTTATAAAGAGGGCATTCAGGAGGGATTTTCAGGCCGGTAAGTATCTCGCCGCATGCGCAACCTTTTGGTTCTTTTGAATCGGAAACTGTAACTTCAAATATCTTTTGTGCATCAAAGGATTCAAATTCTTTTCTGATTTTAAGCCCGCTTTTTGGAATTGTTCCAATTCCGCGCCATGCAGCATCAACCGTCTCAAAAACATCATGCATGATTTTTTGTGCCTTTTCGTTTCCATCAAATACCACAGCCCTCTGGTATCCATTTTTCAGTCCAGGAGTGCCTGCTTCTATCTGCTTGGCCAGGATGAATATTGCCTGGAGTATATCTGCCGGCTCAAACCCAGCGATCACGCATGGTACCTGATACTGTTCAAAAAATGGAAGGTAAGCCTTTGTTCCGATAATCACGGAAACATGGCCGGGAAGTATAAAACCGTCTATTTTCACATCCCTGGTCTCCATGAGAGCGGCGAGAGCCGGTGGAACTATTTTATGAGCTGAAAAGACAGAATAGTTATCAAGCCCCATCTTTTTTGCGGAAAGTATTGATGCAGCTATAGTGGGCGCAGTTGTTTCAAAGCCTATACCTAAAAATACAACCTTTTTATCCGGATTCTTCCTTGCAATCTCAAGAGCATCAAATATCGAGTAAACAATACGGATATCCCTTCCCTTAGCTTTCTCTTTTTGAAGACTCGAGCCTGTTCCGGGAACTCTCATCAAATCTCCGAAACTGACTGAGATGACATCCTCTGCTTTTGACAGCTCTATAAAAGCATCGATTTCATGCTGGGCTGTAACGCATACAGGACAGCCCGGACCGGAAAGGAGAGAAATTGTATCGGGCAGGAGCGACTTAATACCGCTTCTAAAAATAGACATCGTATGCGTGCCGCATACTTCCATCAGGCGGACTCTTTTCCGGCTTAGTTTTTTTATACTGTCAACTATTTTTCGGGAAATCTTCGGATCCCTGTATTCTTCCATGTGTTTAATAGGCATGTTATTTAAGTTCCTTATTGATTATTCGTAACAATTTAGTTGTTTGAAATTTTTGACAGGATTGACAGGATGTTCAGGATTAAAATCATCTAAACTTATCCAGTTAATCCGCAGTTAAATCCTTTGCTTTGCGTTCACGCGGCGCAAGCGCCTGCGCTGCACGTGATTCCAACTTTCCGTTCACCAAAATCAACAATTAAACCTACAGGTTTTCCTGTGGTGACAAGATAATTTACTATCTGA
>DAOVDN010000007.1 GCA_030669465.1 Desulfobacterales bacterium
CTTGGTTAATATACTGATTTGGGCATCAGGAAAGTTTTTCCGGATTGCGCGGACAGCAGGCGTGGTCATGATGGCATCGCCAATCCAGTTAGTTGAACGGATAAGGATTTTTTTGATTTTTTTCAAATTTAAAGGTTTCATGCTTTAACTGTAATAGTTCACCGCAGAGCCGCAGAGAGCGCAGAGGTTAAGTTTTTTATTGTTTTCCGTTGAGAGGACGAAAAACAATAAGAGTCATCTAAAAAGTGGATTATTCATCTAATTCGTTCACTATTCTTACTATGCCATCACGCATAAGGGGCACATTGAAATTCAAGACCAATCCTAATTGAAGACCTGATAATTTAAGATACGTCAAGAGTTGTGCCCTGTGAATAGGCTCAATCTTTTCGCATGACTTCAATTCAAGTATGATTTCATCTTCAACAACTATATCCAGCCTGTAACTACAATCCAGTTTCTTATTTTTATACGTTATAGGTAGTGGCTTCTGTCTTTCGAATTCCAAACCTCGGAGACTCAGTTCATGACATAAGCATTCTTCATATGTAGATTCCAGCAGGCCTGGACCCAAAGTCTTATGTACTTCAATAGCCGCACCTATAATCTTGCTACTTAATTTATTGATATCCATCACGATTCGATCCTTTGAATGACCCGAAGGCATTAGATTTTTTCCTTTCTGTCCTCTCAACAGAAAGGAAAATCTTTTCTTCCCTCTGCGCCCTCTGCGGCTTTGCGGTGAACTATTGCCCTGAATTTAGCTCAGCTTCGCTTCGCAATTGGTCGAGTAGTCGACTAAATTTTTCTGGGCCATGGCGCAAAGGGTTTTGTTTTCCAGCGTTGATGAACCCAGAACCATTGATCAGGGTAACAGCCAACAAAATCTTCTATAATCCTGTTATACTGCTGCGTGTTGGCCTCCAGATCCTTTCTAATATCTTCTGTTTTTATCAAAGGAATTTCCGATCCGAATTCGGCCATAAATCCTGATTTTTCACGTACTAAAAAAACCGGGATAACAGGCGCTTCGGTTCTACGCGCCAAAAGCGCCATGCCTTTGTTTGTGCATGCCCTGTAGCCAAAAAAATCGACAAAAACCCCTTCATACCAGTCAACATTCTGATCCATTAATATTCCAACAACTTTACCATGTTTCAGGCTTCGCAGAATCTTGGGCATTGATTGGGCGCTGGGAATTAATTCTGCGCCAAAACGACCTCTTATCATAGCAAAGAAGCGATCCAGTAGAAAAAAATCAAGTGGCCGATACAAGACACTGACCGGATAGCCAGCCATAGCCACAATAATCGACAAAAGCTCCCAGTTCCCCATATGAGCGGTAAGCAGCAACACACCTCTGCCTTTTTCATACGCATTTCTGTAATTGGACAATCCCTGGATCTTAAAGTACTTTTGAAAGTCTTTGCTCTCAAGCCTCAAAGACCACCCGATCTCAAAAATAATCTGCCCGAGATTCTTGAAAACCCGCCTTGCAAGTATTCTTATTTCATATGGATTTTTTTCATGACCAAAAGCACGGCTCAGATTATTCAGAGCTATCTCTCTGTGCTTCCTGTCAACTAAAAACAGGATCCGTCCAAAGAGATTACCCAAGCTAAAAGACAATTTCCTCGGAATAAGTCCTATGAGGTTAAAGAGTATTTTAATAACTCTGTAAGCAATCTTTTGTAAGTCAAACATGATATAGCCGCAAAAAGGCATAAAATGCACAAAAAATAAAATTTAGGTAAAAAAATTTTGACAGGATATTCAGGATTAAAATCATCTAAACTTATCTTGTTAATCCGCAGTTAAATCCTTTGCTTTGCGTTCACGCGGCGCAAGCGCCTGCGCTGCACGTGATTTCAACTTTCCGTTCACCAAAATTAATAATTAAATCTACAGGTTTTTTCCGTAGCAACAAGAGTAACTTCTCAAAAAGTTCGGGTAAGAATATGCGGGTTTGGGCACGGGCATCGCATTGAGATCCATAGCGCTTACATTGAAGCCGTCCCGAACTTATTGAAAATTTACCAACAAGATAATTAACCATCTGAACTTCATGGTTTATTCACTTGAAACAGAATCTTGTATATCCTGTTATCCTGTCAGAGTCTTTTTCAAAAAAAATGTTACGATTCTTCAAACACGCAGACCAGACTCCCACGATTTTGCGTGTTTCAGAAATACATACCACGCAGAGTTCATGGCAATAACAAGGCCAGCAATGCCATCAAGAAAACCGAGCTTCCACAAATAACACTCTGCAAGCTTGCCGAGAGCATGAAGCACACCGATCAAGACAAAGCACTTGCCTGCCGGAGTGCGCTCGGCAGCATAAAGGTCTGAAAATTTGTTTATAGTTACCACATGATCTGAAATACCCCGGTAAACATAGTGAAGAATAGGTTTTGAGAGTCGCTCTATCTTTCCATCAACCACAAGCTGTTCATGTAATGTACCTCTCCATATTCCTCTTCCTCTGCGGACAAGACGCACCTTGCGATCCGGATACCAGCCGCCGTGTCTTATCCAGCGGCCAAGATATCTTGATAATCTGGGCATGGAAAAAGCACACACATCAGGAGCGGCATTTTTTATGGCATCCTGTATCTCTTCTGCAAGAGAGTCCGATATCTCCTCGTCAGCATCAAGATTCAGGATCCATTCCGACGCAGTATGCTCCATCGCAAACTGTTTCTGAGCAGCATATCCAGACCATTCATTAAACACAACCCTGGCCCCCATCTGCTCGCAGAGAGCCTGCGTGCCATCCGTGCTTCCTGAGTCAACAACAACCACCTCATCCGCAAACTCTGCGCTCTTGAGCAGACGACCGATTCGATCCACTTCGTTTTTTGCTATAACCGCTATGCTTATCTCTGGCTTTTTCATGGTAATAGTTCAGCAATTGCTCCCTTTCTTATTCCTTCAAGCTTTGCTTTAACAAAAGCGTTAAAGCCATCATCTGCAAAGGAGCTATCTAATCCGATAACCACAAGGTCAATAGGCCATGTGATTCTATGCGCGATTCGGACATAGTCCTTTTCAGTGGTAATGAGGCAATCTGCCCCGGTATCTTTTGCCGACCGCACGATGTTTTCAAGATCCATATCGGAATACGGATGATGATCCGGAAATCCCAGGAAACCTGTCACCACACACTTAAAACCTGCGATTGTCCGGTGAAAATCATGATTATTGGCCAAACCGGAAAAGGCAAAGGCTCTGCGCCCTTGCAGGAACTCCGGACCATACCGGCAAGCAGATGTTTTTCCTTTGACCACTGCATAGATATTCGGAATGTGAAAAGTTTTAAAAATCGGAGCGTTATATTTAAAACGCTTTAGCTTAGCTTTAAGTCTTTCTTCTGAAAATCCGGAAACTGAAAAATCTCCATCAGATGTCGCATCAGACCTTGTTAAGATAAATGCATTACCTCGCTTCAGTGCAGAGATCGGCTCCCTGAGAACGCCTCTTGGCAAAAGATGCGTATTGCCAAAGGGATGTCGATAATCTAAAAGCACCAGGTTAATATCTCGCACAAGCTTAATATGCTGAAAAGCATCATCAAGCACAATAACATCAGGATCAAATTTCCTTACAGCTCGCATGCCAGCTTTAAATCTGTTTTGCCCGACAATTACAGGTATGTTTTTCAGCTTTGTAGCCATCATATAGGGTTCATCACCTGCTGCATCAGCTCCCATGAATATTCTTCGCCCGTCGCTTACGATCCCTCCGGTCTTTTCAGCGCTGCCCCTATATCCCCTGCTGATAACCGACACTTTATAACCAAGACGTTTAACCAGTTTCGCCACATAGATAGTCATCGGGGTTTTGCCTGTGCCCCCAACCGTCAAATTCCCGATAGATATTACAAAACAGGGAAGCTTTTTCGACCTCAAAACGCTCTTTTTGTAAAGAGCCTCTCTTAGCTTCACAGCACCGCCATAAACAAGAGAAACCATAAACAAAAAAGACCCAAAAGAGAATAATCGATCTTTTCCGTTCCCTGTCATAACAGCCTCAATCTTTGTTCTGATCTCGTCTATCATCTGGTCATCCATTTAGGATTGAAGATTGAAGATTGAAGATTGAAGATTTTCTCGTTCCCATGCTCCAGCGTGGGAATGCATACCATATGGGTTGCCACGCTGGAGCATGGGAACAGGGCAAGAACCAACATCAAAAAAAGTGTAAACCAGGAAATGAAGGATCCCTTGTAACGCAAGTATTTTCAACACCATAAGATTTCTCGCTTCGCTCGAAATGACAACTTTTGGATAGTTTTCGTTCAGGCACTATTTGTTTCTCTTGTTTTCAAATCTTCAATCTTCAATCTTCAATCTTCAATCTTCAATTACATGATATCTTCAATCGTATTCAAAGTCTTTTCAACGGCCCCTTTGTTGGCATTAAAGACTTTCAGAGCCATGCTCCCCATCTCTCCGGCTTTCTGACTATCAGTCAGCAGCTTTGATACGATACTATATATACTTTCAGCGTCCTGCACACAGACAGCCCCGCCTGACTCTACAAGCATCTTTGATATTCCGGCAAAATCGCTCATATCGTGCCCGAATATTACCGGCCTGGAAAAAGCAGCGGGTTCAAGCGGGTTGTGCCCTCCATGGTTGACAAGGCTCCCGCCCACAAAGGCAACGTCTGCCAGGGCATAAAGTTTCTTTAAAATCCCGATAGCATCGATCACAATCACATCGGATCTTTTATCCGCTCCTGCTTTGTCCAGCTCTTTCATCAGGAAAGCGGAAAATCCTTTTGATTTGAAAATCCGGCATACAGACCTGGCGCGTGCCGGGTCCCTGGGTGCAACAATCAGGAGAAGATCGCCAAATTCCCTTTTTAACCTTAAAAAAGCATTCAGAAGTATCGATTCTTCTCCTTTATGTGTGCTTCCAGCCAACAAAACCCTCTGCCACGGCTGAATATTCATCGATTGTCTTAAGTCTTCAATTTCCGCTGCCGGAAGAGGTCGGCTCTCCTGATCAAATTTAACATTTCCTGTTATCGTTATCCGGTCTGAAGGAATGCCAAGACATCTGAAGCGTCCTGCATCCTCCATGCTTTGCGTGCAAATGTTTGCAAAAGACAAAAATAATGGTCTGGTAAAAAACAAAATACTCTTGTACCCTGAAAAAGATCTTCTGGAAAGCCTTGCATTGGCAAGGATCACGGGAACATGGCGCCTTTTCATTTCAAACAGAAAATTCGGCCAGATATCCGACTCAACGATAACAACAAGCTCAGGGTCTATTCTTGCGGCGATACGTTTTACGGAAAATGCCAGATCATATGGATAGAAAAAGATAGAATCCGCTGTTTCTTTTAACCGTTTATTTGCAATTTCAAAGCCGGTTTTGGTGGAAACTGAAAGAACGATATCCCTGGACCTGAAACGATCCCTCAACCCCCTGACAAGTGGTCCCGCGGAAAGAACTTCTCCCACCGAAAGCGCATGTACCCATATTGGCTTTTTCCCCGGATGATGGAATCTGTCTTGCCGCATACCTGCCGCCGGCTGCGCAAGCCCCAGTCTTTGAAGAACTGTTTTTCGCCGCTTGTCAGATACCAGCACAATCGGAATTATCAAGGGAAAGCCCAGGGCAATTGCTATAAAAAACAAGATATTATACAGAAAGATCAATTCTTGCACCATTTATTAATCACGAAAACACGAAAGTACGAAAACACGAAAAACAAAGTTAACCACTCTTTTTATCTCTAAAGTGGGCTTTGCAAAATTATCCATAACTCTTATTTCTTTCGTGCTTTCGTCCTTTCGTCCTTTCGTGATGAATCTTTTTTACATTATTCTGCATTCAATAAGGTAATTACACCAAAACATAAAAAAACAAGGTTTGCAGTCCATGCGGCAATAAATGGAGGAAGCATATCCCCATATCCAAGCGATACGCAAAAACTGTAAAAAACCCAGTAAAGAAATGCTGCCATAATGCCGTACGCTATGCTAACGGCCAGGCCGACCGAAATTTTCCTTTTAACGGCAATCCCTGTCCCCAGCATACACATAATGATACAAACAAATGGAAAGGCGATCTTGGCATAAAGATCTACCCTGTAGATCGTGGCATTGTATCCTTCTGCCTCAATCTTCTTTATATACGAAAGAAGCTCCTTGAAACTCATCTCTTCGGACTTTTTAATCACTCTCTTTAAGTCCTCGGGTAAAAAATCGAGCTTCTCAACCCTCTCTTCATGAAATGTTACTTCGTAGCTCCCATCTTCCTTGTTAAGATTTTGTTCCATGATTTCATGCAAGAACCATTTCCCTTTTTTAAAAACACCTTTTTTTGCATCAACCCTTCTTATCAGCTTGAAATCTTTATCAAAATTATTAATGGTAATTCCAAAAATGGCTTTGTCTTCAGGATTATAATATTTTATGTGCGTTATTAACCGGTTGCCCTTGATCCAGATATTCTTCTCCTTTGATATAACAGCGGCTTCTTTTCTGACATCACCTAACCATATCTTGTTTGCCTTTCCCATGGTTATTGGAACTATCACCTCGGATAAGAAAAAAAGAAGGATGCTGAATAAAAGCCCTATTAAAAGAACCGGCCTTAAAAGATAATAAATACTTACCCCGCTGCTCTTTAAAGCAATTATCTCATTGTTCTTAGTCATCAGCCCAAAGGCTATAAGAACGGCCAACAGTATACAAACAGGAATTATCTGGGCAATTATCAAAGGTATCTTGAAGACAAAAAAGATAAAAGCTTTTGAAAGAGGGACGCCTGCTTCAATAAAATTATCTATCCTTTCAAAAAAATCGACAGCAACATATATGCCCACAATCATTGCCAGCACAATGCCAAAATATTTCAAAATCTCTTTAGTTAAATATTTATGAATTACAGACATCATAAAAAACTATCACGAAAGATTGAAAAATTGAAAATACGAAATAAGCCATTTAATGGTGGGCATTGCCCACCATTTTCTAACATTCTTTTTCGTGCTTTCAATCTTTCGTGTTTTCGTGATTATTTTTTAAATTTCATTTTAAACAAATTAAGAAACGAATCGATCTTTATCGAACGCTCATTTGCTGTTCTTACAAGAAGAAAGAGACCTATGCCGCCCATTACAATATTTGGAATCCACATCCCTATCACAGGCGGATAGATACCTGCTTCACCAAAAACCAATCCTGCGGAGAGGAGCAGATAATAAAAAAGAAACAGAATAAGACCGAGCACCAGACCAAATGACCGCTTTGCGGACTTCGACTGTATACCCAAAGGAACAGCGAGAAGCCCGAGTGCAAAACATGCAAAAGGGATTGAAAATTTTTTGTGAAATTCTATCAGTGTCGAATAGTATTGAACATCTTTTCTATCAGCATTTTTTAAATACTTGCGCAACTGGGCAAGAGTCATTTCCTTTTCATCTTTCATGCCCCCTCCTGCTGCAGAAGCAACCTTTTTAAGATCAAGGTTTATGTCATAGGTATCAAAATTTATTGAATGTACTACCTTCTGCTCAAAATCGACCTGATTAATTGTTCCATTATGCAGCCGCAGGTGAAAAACGAATTTGCCAGGTTCACTAAACAGCTCCCCCTTTGGTGCTGCTACAGTACTGACAATGTTTTTTGTCCTTTGATCTTCAATAAAAACATCTATAAGCGTATTGCTTTTTAAATCTATCTTATTCGCATAAAGCATCACGCCCTTAAAAGAGTCATTGAAAGTCCTTTCTTTGAGCCCGATATTAACATTGGATGTAGCTGCTTTAAATGCAAGTTCTTTAAAAGACGCTCTTCCCCACGGCAATCCATAAATAGTCATAAAACCTGTAAGCAGACATCCCATAAGGCAAAACAAAAATACAGGAACAAGCAGCCCGTAAATATTCATGCCTGCGGCCTTAATGGCGATGATCTCGTTATCACTTGACAATCTAAGGAAGGTAAGAAGAATAGCCATCATGACTGACATGGGAATCACAAATTCAAGGAAATGGGGCATGGAATAGACAAGCATCAAAAAGACAGCAGATATGCCAAGTTTGTAATTTACAATCAGATTTGTAATATCGAGTATCTTTGCCATCAGAAAAATAAAGGTAAAAAACACCGTGTTGATGGCAAAAGGCGGGATCATCTCCCTGAATAAATATCTGCTTACAATTGAGTTGATTTTCATAAAGATTACAGTTCGCCTTAATCTTTGCCGTTATTGAACTGCAACTGATAAAGCTTGTAATATTCTTCCTGGAGGGCGATCAACTCGTCATGCTTTCCCTCTTCCACAATCCGGCCACCTACAATGACAACGATTCTGTTGGCATAACCGATGGTTGAAAGCCTGTGGGCAATGACAAAGGTAGTGCGCCCTTTCATCAGATTTTCAAGTGCCTTCTGGACCAGCATCTCCGACTCTGTATCGAGTGAAGAGGTGGCCTCGTCAAGGATTAATATTGGAGCATCCTTTAGCAAAGCACGCGCTATACAGATCCTCTGTTTTTCTCCACCGGAAAGACGCCCGCCTAATTCGCCTATTGTCGTGTCGAACTTATCAGGAAAGCTTTGGATAAAATCATATGCATAAGCAGCCTTTGCAGCGTTTTCTATCTCTTTATCAGATGCTTCTCTGTTACCATAGGCAATATTATTTCTGACAGTATCATTGAAAAGTATAGGCTCCTGGGTAACTATTGCCATCTGCCTGCGAAGCGAAGATATTGAAGCCTCTCTTATATCAATTCCGTCGATCAAAATGGCTCCTTTGCTTACATCATAGAATCTTGGTATCAGATTAACAAGAGAGGTTTTTCCGCCGCCGCTCATTCCAACCAGCGCCAGAATCTCCCCTGCCCCGATATCCAGATTAATACTCTTTAAAACCATTACATCATCATATTTGAAAAAGACATCTCTAAAAGTTACCCTGTGATATCCCGGTTTAATTACCAGAGGGTTTTCCTGCTCTATGATATCCGATTTCTTTTCTATGATATCATAGACCCTGTCTAAAGCGGCAAGCCCTTGCTGAACCGCATTATTGAGTCCGCTTAATTTTTTTACAGGATCATAGAGCATAAGAACGGCAGCCATAAAAGAAAAAAACGTTCCTGGTGTGGAAGTTCCGGTGATCACCTGGCGGCCGCCGTACCATATGATAAAAGCTATCCCAAGCCCTCCAAGAAATTCCATGACAGGCGAGGATAGAGATCTGGCTATCACTGCCTTCATCTCAATTTTAAAAAAGCTGAGAGTCTTTTCAGAAAAACGTTTTTTTTCGTACGGCTCCATCCCAAAAGCCTTGACTATCTTGTTTCCGGCAAACGTTTCATGCAGAAAGGAACTCATATCGGCCATGGATTCCTGGCACCCTGTACTGATCCTGCGCACACGCCTTCCGAATTCCACAATAGGAAAAAAGGCTATCGGCAAGATAATAAATGCAAAAAGAGCCATTTTCCAATCCCTGTAGAAGATGACCATTGTCAAAGCAATTATGGTAAAGGAATCTTTCAATGATCCTGTGACCGCAGTAGAAACCATGGTCTTGATGATATTGACGTCATTGGTAATGCGCGACATCAGAACGCCTGTCCTTTCTTTCTGGAAAAAAGAGAGCGGAAGATCCTGAATATGGTCGTAAAGACTGTTCCTGAGGCGCCTTATGATGCTCTCTCCAACATAATTCATAAGATATTCCTGGCCATACATCCCAACGCCGCGCAAAAAGTATATAATAATAACCGCAACCGGGATCATTTTAAGCATCCTGACATCTTTATTGAAAAATATATCATCAAGAACAGGTTTTACCAAAAAGGCCGTAGCAGAAGTTGCGGCAGCTATAACCAGCATGCATACCATTGCAAGAAAAAGCCTTAAACGGTTGTCTTTTATAAGAAACAATAGATGCCTATGTCTCTTTTTTATTGTGGGTAGTGATATTTTTTTCATAATCAAGATATATTATGACCAAAATAGTGGTCTGCATCAAAGGTAATACGGCAAAGCTCCTTTTCAAGGATAGCCAGACATCTGTCTTCCTCATCCCTGCCGGCATCTTGCGGAACATATACAGGATCACCGTAAACAGCCATACATTTTGTAAATGGACAAGGGAGAATAAAGCGATCCCAGCTTGCAAAAATCTTGATCTTCTTTGCGCTATAGCTAACTGGCAGAATCGGATATCCGGTCTTTTTTGCCAGGATAATCACCCCGGGCTGGACTTTAAACCTTGGCCCCTGCGGCCCGTCCGGTATAATCGCAGCAGGCCTTTTTCTCTCTTTAAGCTTCTTAATCAGTGTTGCAAGAGCCCTGAGTCCCCCTCTTGTGGTTGATCCACGAATAGTTTCATGCCCCTGTCTCTGCAGAACCCGTGCGATAATCTCGCCGTCTTCCGACTGGCTCACAAGGATTGCCGCATCAAGCCACTTGTACATGTAGTTGAAAAGCAGCATCCTTGAATGCCAGAATGCAAATATAAATTTTCCGGACGAAATAATGGGCTTTACTTTATCAAATCCTTTTGAATCGATCTTCATTGTACAAAAAAGAAGGTCAATAAAAAACCTGCCGAGAATACCGACAAGATTCCATTTAATCTCAGAAATTGCGTTTTTTTCTTTTAAGTACATAGCGCCCTTCGGGCGAGCTGATAGCTGATAACTAATAGCTGTTGAGCTTATCAGCTTTAGTAGTGTGGGCATTGCCCACCATTTTCGGCTTAAATAAGCTGATTTCCCGGTTTCAACAGAAAATTCAGGATACCGACTATGTTATCGCACAATGCCAGAACGGGTTTTAAAATGGGCAGAATACTTTAACTTTAGGCATTTTAGGCACTTTAGCTCACTTTAGGCGTTTTTTTACAACATGCTCAAAGCTATATCAGCAACACGCTCTGAAGCGCCTGGTCCGCCAAGCACATCTCTTATGCCAAGGATCTCGTTTTTTAACCTTTCAAGACCCTGAGCATCACTTAACATATTAAATGCCGTATCTGCTATATTCTCAGGAGATGCTTTGTCCTGCAGCAGCTCAGGAACAATATTTTTACCCGCAATAAGGTTTACAAGGCTGATATTTTTAACCCGAATCAAAGCCCTCCCAAGCCAGTAAGTTACAGAAGACATCTTGTAAATGATTATCATAGGAATACCGGAAATTGCGGCCTCCAGGGTAACGGTACCGGATGCGGCGACAACAAGTCTGCACCTTTTAAAGACTTTTTCCACGCCGTCGCATTCAAGCTCAAAATCAGCAGCGCTTTTGTATTTCTCAATCAGCTCTTCCACGTATTTTCTTTCCGCAGATGGTACGAGCGAAATGATGAATTTTACCTTCCTGATCCGTCCGGCAAGATTTCGCGCTGCATCAAGCATCACAGGAAGATGCCGCTCAATTTCCCTGTCACGGGAACCCGGCAAAAGCCCTATTGCAAGAATATCTTCATCTCCTTTTTTGAACTCTGCCTGCCCGCCATCGCGAGCCATACTCAATGCTCTTAGTCTTTTCGTTGACTTGCTCAGGCGAGGCAGGCGGGCCTGCCCACCGTCACAAGTTTTGGAATTTGTGTCGAGCAAAGGATGACCCACAAATGTGACAGGAATTTCATGTTTTTTATAAAAATCCTCCTCAAATGGGAGAATAACAGCCACATGATCTACGAGCTTCCCGATCTTCTTTACACGGCCCGGTCTCCATGCCCAAACCTGAGGACTGATATAGTAAAGCACAGGTACGCCTAACTTTTTTGCGGTGGCTGCGACGCGAAGATTAAAATCAGGAAAATCTATCAGTATAAGAAGATCAGGGCGAAGGCTTTTAAGAAGCTTTTTGATAAGTGCCATTCCTCTAAAGAGATTCGGCAGCCTGGAAAATACCTCGGTTATCCCCACAACAGCAAGCTCTGAAGCATCAACTAAAATTCTGACCCCTGCATCTTTGAGAGCCTGCCCGCCTATCCCGCAAAAAAACAGGTCTTTGTTTTTTTTACGCATAGCCATTACAAGCTTTGACCCGTGAAGATCGCCGGAAGCTTCACCAGCTATAATTGCGACACATTTTTGTTCTATAAACCGGCCCATAAGATCATCAGCCCAAAAAACGGCTCTTAGTATAATCGATTTGCTCCATAATATTTAAAGCCAGCTTTAAAGCATCACGCCCCATCCGGCCTGTAACTTCCGGGGATTCACGTCTCTTTACAGCTTTTACAAAGGATTTTAATTCATCTTTAAGGGCATCGCCATTTGAAAAAGAGCGCTGTTTGATCTCCATGCCGGGTATCAAGCCATTAGAACCTTCGCCGCTTTGCCGGATAATAGTTATTTCATGATTTGCAAAATCTAAGGATACGTATGCATCCTTTTGAAACAACCTGATTTTCCTTTCATTTTTGGTTGAAATTCTACTTGCCGTCACATTAGCAATACATCCATTTGCAAATTCAAGCCGCGCATTTGCAATATCAACATGCTCGGAAATTACAGGGATACCTGACGCGTGAACGCTCTTTATGTCCGACCTGACAAAGTTAAGTATAATATCGATATCATGTATCATAAGATCAAGCACCACACTCACGTCAGTGCAACGCTCCTTGTAGATACTCAAACGATGTGACTCTATAAACATCGGCTTCTTAATAATATCCTTCGAAGCTGTAATAGCCGGATTAAACCTTTCAAGATGTCCCGCCTGAATAACAAGGCCCTTTGATTCTGAAATCTTAATCAGCTCATCAGCCTCCTCAAGGCTGGTTGTCATAGGCTTTTCAATAAGAACATTAACATTATTTTCCAAAAAATCCCTGGCAACAGCAAAATGGGCAGGTGTAGGAACAGCAATGCTTACAGCATCGACTTTCCCAAAAAGATCCTTATAGTTTGGATATGCATTTGTACCAAGCTTCTCTGCTATATTCTCGGCTCGTGATCTATTGATATCGACAACCCCGACAAGATCAACATC
>DAOVDN010000091.1 GCA_030669465.1 Desulfobacterales bacterium
GTGACCTTCATGGTGGCCATGATCTCTCCGGAAGCATTCTTAAGGGCGATCTCGTTACCGGCGTGGATGCCGTCGGCATCCTCTTTTGAGCAAGACAAGGTTACGGGTACCGGCCAAAATGTGCCGTCAGTCAGCAGAAAATTCTCGCAAACACCCTTCCAGTCATCCTTGGTCATAAAACCGGTTAACGGGCTGAATCCGCCGATGCCCATCATAATAAGATCGCCGTTCTCACGACCCGAAATGGGAATGGTTTTCAAAGTTTCTGCCTTTTCCATCTCTGCCTCCAGGTCTTTTCCATGCAGCAAGCGACAGACTAACCCTTTTCCTCCATGTGGTGGTACTAATTTCGACATAGGTTTCCTCTCCTTCTCAATATTATTTATTACTTAGCAACCGAACGTTCATTCATTTACACGGGTTTCTATTTAAAATGTAGAAAGGGAATTGTCAAGAAAAAAGTCACCAGTGTAGCGGCTTAGGGCCACTTTATATGGAGACCTTTGAAAAACAACCCTCTCAAAGTATTCTTTTTAACTTTAACTTTAGGCACATTAGCTCACTTTAGGCGCTTGTAACTCTATCTTATTTTAAAACCTCTATTCCCGTATTCAGCATATGCCATAGCGATTGTTCTGTAACCGAGATGAGCGAGCTTGGAAAATGGCAGAAATGCAAACAGGTTAAATACAAAAATAAGATGCACAAAATAGAGAGAATAGGAAGTACCGGCAAAGCCTGCCAGCCTTGTCATTTCGGTAAGCATACCGGAAAGCCCAACCCCCAGAACAAGTCCCAGCAGATACCAATCCTTGTAACTGGTAGACTGGTCGGTTTTGGACAGACGGTTCTTTATCATCAGGATGCTGCCGATAATAAGGGCTACACCGGATACATTGGCAAGCCATTTAACAGGATTCATCTGAGAATAAGGACCGTGTATCTGAAAGACATAGAGCACGACAAAAAATATGTTTGTTACAATAAAAAGCCCAACAAATGAATAAAATACCATAAGATGTGCTGTAGCACGGTCTTTGTTTTCGCTGCATTCTGAAAACTTGCTGTGTTTTAATATCGTCGGCAGAACTCTGACAAGCGCTTTGATAAAACCGCTAATTTCCAGTCTCGTCTTATCCGTCTTTCCTTCAAGCACAGCATTTTTATGAATGTCATTTACAAATCTTTTGATCCCAATTGCGAAAATCGGAATAATCCAGAACAACCAAAGCGGGACAAAAATCATATCGACAAGCCATGAAGAAAAGAACTTGGAGTGAGCGATCTCATCACCTACAGGGGTAAAATCAAGCAGCCCTGTAATAAGGCCCAGAACTATAAAAATCGCCACGGGAATCCCCAAAAGAATGGGGAGTTTCTTCGGATCATTCACAGCCTTGCCTAACCATTTCGGCGTTGCATACTCCGAAATTGCATAGGAACGGATGGCCCCAAGCACATCACCTGGCTTTGCACCGCGCGGGCACATGGTAGTACAATCTCCACAATTATGGCACAGCCATATGTCCATGTTGTTTACCAGTTTATCTTTCAGTCCCCATGATGCGGCAATCATCTCTTTCCTTGGAAAGGGTTTATTGTCCGGAGAAATAGGACAAACCACTGAACAGGTTGCACATTGAAAACACTTTTTTAGTGTGTCGCCCCCAAGCCCGACTACTTCTTTAACAAAATTCACATCAGGCTCAATCAGGTATTCACTTGCCATACTATTACCTCCTCTTGCATTGACTATTGAATATTGTTGATTGACGATTGATTAATGAAGAGCGATTTCAATCTTCAATCGTCAATCTTCAATCATCAATCATTAGAACCCCTTGAACGGGTTCGGGCCAAGCTCTTCAACTGATTCCACAAAAGAATTAATAATCTCCGGAAGCTTGTCATATTCATCAATTGCAATCTCGAACTGGGCTACACGCTCCTCTTCCAGCGCCAGACTCGCCAATGCATCACCTATCTTTTTCATTCGTATGTCTGCAAGTTCGCTACCCTTTACAAAGTGGCACTGGTAGTCATCACCATGCTTGCAGCCGAGCAGAAAAATACCATCCATACCCTGGGAAAGAGCATCCTTGACCCATATCACGTTTACAGACCCAAGGCATCGGACCGGAATAAACCGGACATCAGCAGAATAAGTGAGCCTGTTCAAACCCGCAATATCCAGAGCCGGATATGCATCATTTTCGCAAACCAGCCCAAGGAACCTTAAGGGCGGTTCATCAAAATCTTCTTCCGAAGGAACGCCGATTGCCTTGACCATCGACCCGATACTGTCGATATTATAATCGGCAAAGCCGATTATACGCTCAGGACATGCGCCCATGCATGTTCCGCAGCGTCTACACCTTGTTGGATTCGGCTTTGGAGTTCCTTTTTCATCATCATCAAGAGCGCCGAATGGACATTCCTCTGTACACCGTTTGCACTGAGTACATCTTTGAAAGAAAAAGTCCGGAAATGTCATATCGCCGGACCTTGGGTGTACGGCAACGCCCCTGTTTACCGACTCCAAACATTGAATCGCTTTCAGGGCAGCTCCTGTAGCATCTTCTATCGATTCCCCTATGGTCATGCTCCGGCGAACGCCTCCGGCTGCGTAAATACCGGTTCTCTGGGTTTCATATGGAAAACATATAAAGTTTGAATCACAATATCCATTAAAAAGACCGATATCACGGAAACCAGGACCCTGTCTGTAAGCCAGATTGACAACAGGATCATCCACGGTAGCCGGAACCATGCCCGTTGCCAGCACCACCATATCTGCCTTAACCTGAATTTTTTCTCCCAGAAGGGTGTTGTCTGCTTCAACAATCAATCCATCACCATCTTTGGATACACTTACAACATTCCCTTTGGTCAAAAAGATTCCTTCATCCTGCTGTATGCTCTTGTAAAAGTTCTCCTGGAGTCCTGGTGTCCGCATGTGCTGGTAAAAGACATAAGCCTTCCCGTCATCATAATCTTCGCGCACATACTTTGCCTGTTTGAGAGATACAAGGCTTGTGACCGCACCGCAGTAGTCAAAGTCGCTGTCATCATCGCCCTTGCCGGGACTCTGAATAAAGACAACCGATTTTGCTTCCTTTCCATCCGACGGTCTTGTTATCTTGCCCTTTGCAGCGATCTCCTCAAGCTGGTGATTAGTCACAACATCGGCCAGCTTTCCAAATCCAAGATGAGCAAATTTGTCGCCCTCCAGCTTATCCGGTCTCCATCCGGCGGCAAGGACAACTGCGCCGAATAATTCACCATTCGGATCCAGAGCAAGGATGTCCTTTTTTCCCTTGTTGTATTCTGCATAAACTTCGGCCAGCTTTTCAACATCAAGCTCTTTGCCGTTTTCATCAACCTTCATTTCATCGGGCAGAGGAAAGGGAACGTCAAACTCTATCTTTTCGCCGGGTTTTTTAAATGTCACTGTAAACTCACCAGGCTGACCGGCTATACGGGCAACTATTGTGTTAGTCTTAATCGTTATATTCGGATAGGCTTCAACCTCTTTGATTTTGGCATCGATTACCGGTGGGATCAGGCTTTCATAGGGATATTCCAGAGGGAGTTGCTTGCGAATTTTGGCTGCGTGTCCGCCAATAGATGACTCCTTTTCAACTATTGTTACATCATAGCCCGTCTTGGCCGCATCTATTGCAGCAGATATGCCTGTTATACCACCGCCGATAACAAGAATTTTTCTGCTCAAGGTTTCGAGCTTGTATGGCTCAGGCAGATCAATTTTTTCAAGCTTCGCCATTCCCATCTTTAGATAGTCTTCGGCCAGCATCTGAACATGATCGATGAACTGTTCATCTTCTTTCTGTTCTTCGGTAGGGGCCGGATATTTTGACCTGGGATGAGACCATACTACCTGTTCTCTCAGATTGACCCTGTCAACAATACAACCGTCAAACCTGAAAACATCAAAATTGACCCTGCGGGAACATCCGGCAATAACCATGCTATTGACACTTCCGTCCGCTATATCTTTCTTTATGAGGTCAACCCCTTCTTTTCCACATAGAAAAGGATGTGTTTTAACGCTCAATCCTTCTTCTTTGGGTACTTCACACAACTTATCTATATTAAGGGCATCCCCGATCCCACAACCTGTGCAGATATATACACCATACTTTTTATCCATGGATAACCTCCTACCTCCTCACCAGGGTTTGAATAGCCTTAAGGGCCATACCGGTAGCATTCTGGTTTGATGATACCACGTCTCCCGGCTTATTGGCATATCCTGCTGCAAACATGCCCCCTTTTTCAAAATCGTTTATTATAAAGCCTTCATCAGTGTATTTCAGATCAGCGGGAAGCTTGCAACCCACAGTTGTCGGCTGCATACCGGTAGCAAGAACAACCATTTCGACCGCCTGGCTAATCTTCTCCCCTGTTACTGCATTCTCTGCAACCACTGTGATATTTTTGGAATCCGGATCTTCACTGACCTCTGCAACTTTACCTTTGATCAAAAAGACATTTTCATCCTCTTTGATCTTCTGGTAAAACTTTTCATACCTCAGGCTCGGAGCCCTTACATCGATATAAAAGATATATATCCTGGCATCGGGATACTGCTCCCTTATATATGTAGTCTGCTTCAACGAAGCCATACAACACACGTATGAACAATAGGGAAGATGATTCTCATCTCTTGAGCCCGCACACTGCACAAAAGCAATGCTCTCCGGAGCCTTGCTGTCTGAAGGGCGGAGGATCTTTCCTTTTGTCGGCCCGTTGGGAGATGCAAATCTTTCCATCATCATGTTGGTAATGATGTTCTGATATTTTCCGAACCCCAGATTGTCTATCTTTGCAGCGTCATACGGCTCCCACCCTGTAGCCCATACGATAGCTCCTGCATTCAGATTGATCGTCTTTGCTCCCATGTTCAGATCAATAGCGTTATATTTACATGCTTCCAAACAACGTTTTGCATCATCAGTTCCTATGATCTGGGGTGAAATGACATAACGAGCGGGAAAGGCCATTTCAAAAGGGAGATAAGCGGCTTTGGTACTGTTTATTCCGAAATTGAATTCACTGGAAATTTCAGTTTTACAAACCTCGGCGCAGTCTCCGCAACACGTACAATTTTCGTTTACATACCTGGGATTTAACTTTATGGTTACATCATAGTTACCGGCTGTTCCGTCAACCTTTTCAACCTCTGCCAATGTAAATACTTTTATTCTCGGATTTTCCTTTATTCTCCTGAAATTGATCTCAAGCCCACAGGTCGGAGGGCAGAGTTTGGGAAAATATTTATTCATCTGCGCTACTCTTCCGCCCAGGTAAGGATTTTTTTCAACCAGGAATACCTCATACCCTACTTCGGCAGCTTCGAGAGCCGTGGTTAACCCGCTTATCCCTCCTCCGACCACCAAAATGCTCCCGCCGGCAAGGGCTGCTTTCTCTTCTGTCATGCTATCCCTCCGCATTAAGAATTATTAAGAATAAAAAGTTAAGAATGATGAACTTGTAAAAAGTCAAAAAAATAAATGACTCTTGTGAATGTTTAATGTTTGACGAACTTGTAAATAAGTAAAGATTTGGGATGGTTTCCTTCATTGTGATATGTAAACAGATATTTGTGGAATAGCGAAATCCTCATTCTGGAGCGAGGCAACCGCGTTGCCGGATTATCCGCCGACACGGTCGGCTTGCTCCAAAAGCGCAACAAATAATTCTCTTTTTGATCACATACCAGGGAACCAT
>DAOVDN010000156.1 GCA_030669465.1 Desulfobacterales bacterium
GGCAAATCGTAGTTAACAACAATAAAGCAATCCTGTAAATTTTGACCTTCGCTGAGGACGTCTGTTGCAACAAGAACCCGCAGTTCATCATCTGGTTTAATTCGTCCACGTTTTTCATTACTCTCCGGGCTGAAACGCCAGGCAAGAGCTGTTGGGTCCGGCGAATCTCCTGTCACTCCTGACATCTTTGATACACCCCTGAGTTTCAAGTTTTGTTCCAGATAGCGCACAGTGTCGGCAAACTGAGTAAAAACAATAATTTTCTCACTGGGATGTTTTTCGGCTATCATCTTGTGCAAAGATTCCAACTTGGTGTCTTTAATTGCATCCCAATCACCGCATTTTTGTAGTATTTTTAAAATAGCGTTTCCATCACTTCGCAAATCCTTTGCAAGAGCCTTGATAAAAAGCTCCGCACGCAGCCACCTGAAACGGTTTTTATATTCTGAGGCGTATTTCGCATAAATTTCAGCAGCCCGATTTTTGTAGTCTTTTTCGAATTTCAGCGCTCCCTTCTCATCAATCTCATTTTCACCTGTATTATCTTCATTATCGAACAGATCTGATGTAATACTTGTTGAATCAGCATCTTCATCGTTAATGCGAGCATCTAACAAGCCGGCATCCTGGGTGCCGACAGGAAGAGGCTGACCTTGCTCGATTGCGTGGAGAAAAATATAATTGCGCAGAATGTGTCGCTGAATAGATAGAATGAATGCCTGCCCGCTGCTCTCCAGCCGCTTGAAAATATTGGTGCGGCAAAAGCCCATGAGCCTTTTCCCTGCGCGGGAAAGATCGTTCAACGCTCTAACTTCAGATTGGGCGGGCGGTTCTCGGTGAGATTCCTTTACATAATTACCTAATCCATAGCGAGGAAGTCTTAAACTGTTGATTGTATCGACTACATCCGAAGCATAAAGTTTTGCGTACTGATCATCCGGATCCTTGTCATCGATCTTAAACTTTATCGTTCTTGGCACTCGCGCAGGAAAATAAGATCGGTTTCCATCTTCAAATGTAAGGTATTTGCGCCCGTCTTCAGGATCTGTTTCCGCATAGTTATCCTGAATGAAACTCCTGGTGCGTCTGACAAGGAAAAGGCGCATGAGTTCGCGCCAGTCATCCGTATATTCGCTCTTTTCAAAAGCAGATAGAGAACGTATGGGGCACTGATGCTTGCGTCTGAACTCAATTTCACCCATATCCTTTAACAATCGTTCAGGCCGGATGCTTAATTCTTTGTCTTCCGGAACAAAAAGGCGCAACTGGTTTGATAGATCAAGGTAGGTTTTGTTGTATGGTGTAGCTGAGAGAAGAATAACTTTACTCTCATTTTCGTTTATATATTCCTGGATCGCATGGTAGCGTTTACCTTCACGGTTGCGCAGGTTATGACTTTCATCTATTAAAACAAGCCTGAATCGCCTTAAATCAGGAAGCTTGCTTATAACCTGGCCGATGGAAAGTACTCTTGCGCGAAGGCGATACCTGTCGCGATAGTCTTCCCACATATCTACCAGATTCCTGGGGCAGATGATCAATGTTTCCAGACCAAGATCATCCTCAATGATACGCGCAACAGCGGTTGCCATGAGGGTTTTACCAAGACCCACCACATCGCCGATCAGAACTCCTCCTCTCTTATTAATATGGTGTGCAGCAATTTTTACAGCAGCTTTTTGAAATTCAAAAAGTTTTTTACCGAACTCCCGTGGAATCCGAAATTCGGAAAGACCTGCTCGGGCTTCCTGCGAAAGATGGTAGGCCATTTTAATGTATATATGATAAGGAGGAATCGGCTTTTCACGCGCCCAGCTTTCATCAATAATCTGGACCAGCTCGTCTGAAATATCGATACACCAGCGGTCATTCCAGCGGTCATCAAACCATTGGGCGAGTTTTTTACATGCGTCATGGTCAAGCACGTCTATATTTAATTCACCCTGCCTTGACAGGCCTGAAAAAGTCAGATTGCTGCTCCCAAGATATCCTGTGGTTGGATTGACCGGATCAGGCCGGAAAAGCAGATATAGTTTTGCATGTAAAGAGTGTCTAAGGAACAACTTAACGATAACTTTTTTTGCTTTAATCTGGGCGGCTAACTGGCGCAGGCCGATTTCGTCTTTGTTTGTAGGCGCTCCAACAGTCAGTTGCTCCCGGAACTCCTCGGCTAATTTTTTCTTAAGACGAATTGCTGTCTGGTTATCCATGCCGCTATCGGCTCTTGAAAGCCTCATTACCTGCCGCAATTCATCCTGAGGCAATTTCTGCATTCCGACGAGCAGGCGGCAACAATGGTCTTTTCCACCAGACCATGTTTCGATGTATGAATCTAATTCTTTCCAGCCGCGGAGGTTGAAATATCCTACACAAAAGTCCGCATGATCGGATAATTCAAGGGTTTTCTGGAGAGCGGGAAGAAGGCCTGTTTCTATGTTGTCAAAAATGCGGGGCATTATAATATCCTTTTTGAAGAGTTCCTTACTTATGTCTTTCTGATGTCATCTATAACCTCGTAAAGCGAAAAAATCAATAAATCTATTGTTTCCCGCGGGGAACTATGGGGATGTTCGCGCAGAAAGGGTGTAAAAAATACGATGTTTCTGTAGTGGGAACTTCGGTCGGGTAGCCGAAGAAATGTCGTAGCGCAAGGCAGGGGAGCGATGTCGTGGATCGGAGTCAGAGGAGCGTGGCTATTTCGGTGCTGATGTTGCCGGATATCTTGGAGTGACAAACTCTTGCCTAACGCGAATGATATCAAAAAGCATGGCAACTCCTTGTTCCGTAAAGGCAAAGGGTAAATACTTTGAATGGTGACCTCTCTTTAAGGTCACATTTTGTGACCTTAAAGATTGATTTTCCTCTTTTGTCAGCTCAAACATAAAATCACCGGGGAAACGTTTTATGTTTCTCCGTACTGCTTGCTTGAAAACCTTTGTTTCTACGCCATAAAGTTCTGCAAGATCTCGATCCAGCATAACTTTTTCACCGCGAAGAAAAACTATCTTGCTGACAATTGATTCTATTGGGACAACTGTTGTCATGGCAGCTCCAAAACAGTATAAATCTTAGCAAAACCCAGTTGTGGGTTCGGCAGTTTGATGTGCCAGATTGGCACCTTAAATTTTTTCGTCCTTTTGCGCCTTTTTGCGGCTACTTGGCCAAAATTACAAGAAGGTGTTCAGGGAAACGTAGTCCTTTACATATTCAGGTATTAATCCCGCCATTCTTCAAGGTTCTTCAGATCGGCAATGGTCACTTTGGGATTGGTGGCAAGGCGATTATATTCTTTTTGCCTGGCAGTTTCAATGAGCCTGCGGATATCACCGATAAGATCGCCGGAAATGGACTTGTTGTATATTTTTGTAATCTGTTTTCCCGTTTCTTTTTTCATATTTCGACAACCTCGCTGAATCTTGCCCCGAAGGAATTTCTTCAACAAGTTGCTGGAGAAATGGTCTCAATCCGTATCATTCAACCGCAAACGCCCTGCAACAATTCCTTCAATTCCTTCTTAGGAAATCGCCTTTTGCCGTGGTTTTAGGTATAATGAAAAATTAACATTTTGAACAGGATCATCTGGATTATAATTGGAATGTTAAAACATAGATAGCGGTTTTGTGTCAATTTTTCTGTATTTATCAAAAGAATATTGAATGTCCGATTGTTCCAAATCTGGTTTTTACAAATGAACCAGCGATGAAACATATCGCGCTATTGGTATGCAGGATGTCAAGCCGGGCGACTCTATGCCGATTAAGTTAATCAGACCCGGATACCCGAGGTCCCGTTCTTCCTTAATCACAAAATCTTTATATGGTTCACCCGG
>DAOVDN010000023.1 GCA_030669465.1 Desulfobacterales bacterium
GCAGCAACCCAGGGTAATTCGCGATGCCGGTCTCTTTTTCAGAAAAATTACGGATTCGCTTTACACTGAACTCTTTGCGCCTATCGGAGAAGATACCGTCGAGGTGATTACCTCCAGGAAGGAAAGAAAGAAACCCGAACAGCTCAGCCGCGGCACCGCCGAACAGCTTTACCTCGCCATCAGGTTTGGATATATCCGAAATCGTGCTGAAAAGAGCGAGTCACTCCCTGTGATCATGGATGATATTCTTGTAAATTTCGATTCGATTCGTAGCTCTGATGCGGCAGAGGCTATTCTTGAATTGTCTAAAGAGCAACAGGTGCTCTTTTTCACATGTCACCCGGAGACGATTGATGCCTTTAAAAAAATAGATGACCGGATTCCTCTGTATGTTCTGGAAGACGGACATATAGATACTTCCATGCCGGTATAATTTCCATGCATGCTTTTAATCAGATTCAGAAATCCACGTCCTTTGGGCGTGGTTAGAGTTAATTGGCTATGCCTGGACGAATTGCCCGGAGTATTGGAGTATTGGTACTCCAATACTCCAGAAAACGGTTGAATTACGGATACGCACTTGAGCCCTTTCTGGGGGTAAATCAAGGCCACGTCCTTTGGGCGTGGATCTTTACTTTTGCACAGGAGATGCATCGTGTGGAATAGATCGGAACATATTTCTATTGTTGATAAAGGACTGACTGTTGACGGTACGATTTCTTCCAAAGGAAGGTTGATAATAAAGGGAGTTGTGAAAGGAACACTTGTCGGGGAAACCGTGATTATTGCCGAAGAGGGAGCAGTTTATGCAGATGTAAAGGTTGCCAGCATGACCATAGGAGGAAGATTTGAGGGAGAAATCAAGGCTTCAGATGAGTTGATTATACTTTCAACCGGAAACTGTGCTGGCAAAATTGTCTGTAAAGATTTTGTGGTTGAGGCCGGTGGGGTTTTAAATGCCGAAATAACCAGCATTGCGGTTCATAACTCAAAATCCGGAAAAGATCTTACAGCTCCGGCAAAAAAATCATTCACAGTTAAAACTTAAGGGCTTATTTTTCGTTATCTCCCCATTTAAATGTTGCATAGAGCGGGAAATGATCTGAAGGATAGACACCGTCAATGGCACTATGGATTACCTTGTAATCTTTCGGAATGATCCTACCGCGATAAAGAATCCAGTCGATGTGCTCTCCATCCGTCTTTCCTGTAAATCCATGACATGTAGCTGGAAAGGGTTTTTTGAAGACGCTTTTAAAATAGGGTCCTTTTGACCTTAATGGCTGATTGTCTCCGGTAAATATCATGTAACATGGACTTAGAGGAGAGGCATTAAAGTCTCCAACCAGAACTGCGGGCAAGTCGGATGGCAGATAGTCTATCTGCTTCATAATTATTCTGGCGCTTTCGACCTGGACTGCGGCATCAAAGTCAAAGTGGGTGTTGATACATATTAGCAAGTGGCCGTTATTTTTAAACATACCGATTGTGCATTGTCTCGGCCAGCGACTCTTCCTTGAACGGCTTGGTATTTGCGGTGTTGGACTCAGGAAGAAATGTTTATGATAGATGCATTCCCAGGTTTTTTTATAAAAGATAATATTATTTTGCCAGAAGGATGGCGCGGGACTTCTCTTCCCTATAAAGTCGTATTCGGCCAGGATTTCTTTTAGAAAATCTGTCTGGAAATCATTTGCTTCCTGGAAACCGATAAAATCTACTCTGTATTTCTTTAAAAGAGAAGAAAAACACTTCTTTCGGCGATGCCAGCCGTTAGGACCATCATCTGCCAATCCAAAACGCAGGTTTAATGTTAAAACGGAAAACATATCATATTTCCTTTTGTAAATGGTCAGGCACCGGCTTCAATAAGGTAAAGATATTCTCGAAGATCAGTCCTGACATTTTTGAAATTGCTGAATGTGATATCAGAAAAAGACAGGTTTAATTTTCGTTTTATGATATCATATATTGCAAGATAATTAAGGAGAATTCTGTTTTCCCATTGAAGACCGATACTGCGAGCAAAGTTTTTGATATCTTTCTTTTCGCCTTCTATTTCCAGAAAGTCTCCATACGGCATTGTATCTATGCAAAAGGTGGTGCCATTTAATACAAAGGTTTCCCGCCATTTTTCATATATCTGTTCTTTATGGAAGCCGAGAGATTCCAGAATCAGACACATGGTAGAAAAGTCGCTGACTTCGACTTCCAGTTCTTTGAGCACCTTGAAGTTTTTGTCTTTGATATCTGGTTCGGATTTGAAGGTAAGCCTTGTTCTTGTATCCTTGCGGAGCCGCAGAAGATATTTTTTTTTAATCAAACTTTTATTTATATCTTCAAAGCATACATTGGTTTCAAAAATTCGTCCCATGCAATCAGCGCCAAGTTCAATAATGCTGTTGCGCATAAGTCCGACATTTGCTAGATAAAATTTTACTTCTATTTCCAAGTCTTCCATTTTTGATATATCGCCGTCTCGATTCCTCTTTGCTGATATCCTTATATCAGGCCCCTTGCGTTTTCTCGGAATTTTTTCAGACCCGTCCGCCGTCATTTGTCTGCCTCCTATAAGATTGTAAAGAATCCAGGCCCAGGGGCCCTGGCTTTGAATAGCCCCCTTGCACCATTTAGTTTCGTATTCCGTTTAACATAGCCGTTCTTTTTATCTTGATGATCAGCGGAACCGATATTACTTCCATTGCGGCTACAAAAAGAAATATATAGTGAGTGGAAAGTTCATATAACAGCCCCATGACAATGCTTCCAAAAAGCCAGGCTCCTCCATATACAGCATTGAAAATTCCGTAGGCAAAGGCCCGGCGCTTGAACGGGGTTAAGTCAGCAATCGCCGCTCGCATAATGGTTACCTGAATACCCATCACAGCGCCCCACAGAACAATACCGGCGACAGCCGCTAGCTGGCTGTGTGAAAAGGCCAGTACGGGAATCGGCAAGGTAAGGAGGGGAATAGCGATAAGAGAAACCAACCCGGCCCGGTCATATATCTTGCCGATAATGAGCGCCACAACAGCATCCACGCCCATTGCAACAGCATAAAAGATCGGTATTTGAGCATCCGGGATGATCGATTCGACTCTAAAATGATAGGAGATCAACTGAAAGTTTGCAAATCCAGCCACACTGACAAAAGTAAAGCCCGAATACAACCAGAAGACCCCGGAAAGTTTGGCGCTGGTAGCCAGCCCGGAAGTGCTGGGCGGAACCTCGAATTTTTCTGATGAGGGAAACTTCATCCGGGTTCGGGCAAGAAAGAAAAGTGTTAGTATCGCCGGCACTATCATAACGGCAAAACCACCTCTGAATCCGAGGTTTAAGTAAATTACAGCGGAAAAGATTAAAGGCCCGACAATAGCGCCAACCTGATCCACCGCTTCATGAACAGCAAACCCCCAGCCTCGCCCGACCTGTTTAGCGCTGTGAGAAAGGATTGTATCTCTTGCCGGAGTTCTGATCGCCTTGCCCACACGTTCTGCAACGATAAGAATGGCACAAACTTGCCAATTGGTTGCAAGCGCCAGCATTGGAACCGATAGAAGAAGACCATATCCGATAAAAAGCATAGTCCAATATCGGCCGCTACGGTCCGCCACATAGCCGGATCCAAGCCTGAGAGCATAACCCATAAATTCTCCGAGCCCGGCTATCAGACCAACTGCGGCAGCATTGGCCCCAAGTGTGGAAAGAAATGGTCCTGTGACGCTGCGAGCGCCTTCATAGGTAGTATCCCCAAAAAGACTTACGATCCCAAGAAAGATGATAAAAAGAAAAGCGCTTTTTCGATCGGCTCGGATACTCTCTGATGAGTTTTGTTTGCCGTTCATGCCTCTTTTATTCGCTATTGACATATCGCTGTTAGCAATTTTTATCGATATTAATTTAAAGTGCTCAACGGGTCAATCTATTTATACGCGGTCTTGCCCACTTTTGCGCAAACCCTTTAGTTGACATTGATCATCGTTCAGGTCATAGTTATCCCTTGCTTTGAGACCTTTAAAGAATTCCGAGAAAATAACAATGCCGGAGATGAAAAAGCTCGCGCTGCTTATGAAGGAACTGGAGGACCAGCTCTTGCTCTGCAAGCGTTGTGGGATGTGCCAGGCTGCGTGCCCGCTCTTTGCGGAAACAGGCCGTGAAGCCGATGTGGCACGTGGTAAACTGGCCCTCCTTGATGGGCTCGTACAGGAAATGTTCAAAGATCCCAAAGGTGTTTTTGAGCGTCTCAACCGCTGTCTTCTTTGCGGCTCCTGTGCCGCCAACTGTCCCAGCGGGGTGAACGTTCTGGAAATTTTCATTAAAGCCCGAGCGATTCTTACGGGTTTTATGGGTCTTTCTCGGGCGAAAAAAATGATCTTAAGAGGCGTGTTGGCTTATCCTGAAACTTTCGACCGCATTATGAAATGGGGTTTTCTGTTTCAAAAACTGTTTTGCAGGCCGGCCAACGAACTTCTCGGCACCTCCCGCCCACGGTTTGTTTCACCTTTAACGGGAGATCGGCATTTCAAGACTCTGGCGCCAATACCTTTTCATCGCATGGCAACGCATCTAAACACAGATCCCGGCTCATCCGGTGTAAAGGTAGCCTTTTTTGTCGGCTGCCTTATCGATAAAGTTTTTCCTCAAACAGCTCAGGCAACAGTTAATGTTTTGAATCATCATGAAATAGGCGTTTTCATGCCGGAAAAACAGGGATGTTGCGGCATGCCGGCTGTTTCATCAGGAGACATGGAAACATTTGAACGGCTTGTACATTACAATCTGGAAAGATTCGATGCAGAAAACTTTGATTATCTGGTTACATCATGTGCCACCTGCACGTTTACAATCAGAAAAATATGGCCCATGATGATTCAGAAAGACTCAGGTGCTCTCAAGGCCGGAGTCGAAAAAATAGCAAAAAAAACCCTTGATATCAACCAGTTTCTGGTATTAAAGGTCGGAATAAAAGAGAGTCTTAAAAGAGACGATGACGCAGCCATAGTAACGTATCATGACCCATGCCATTTAAAAAAATCTTTAGGCGTGTCAGCCGAACCGAGAGCCTTAATCAAGGCTAATCCCCGTTACCGTTTGAAAGAAATGGCCGAGGCCGACCGGTGCTGCGGGCTGGGAGGGAATTTTAATTTGCAATATTATAAAATTTCAGCCGACATCGGAAGACAAAAATGCGAAAATATTAAAGCATCCGGATGTTCGGTTGTTGCCACAGGGTGCCCTGCCTGCATGATTCAGATATCCGACATACTTTCAAAGTCAAAAGAGCGCATTATTATCAAACATCCTGTAGAAATCTATGCAGAGTCGTTGAACTGCAAAAACGAGCGCATCTCCAGTTTGCCTCAGGCGAAATGTGATTAAGAGTTTTTTTTGCAATATTTTTTTTGGCCGGCTGGTATTGACAATAGTATTTATAGATGAAATATCCGAACAATGAAAATATATAATTACCCTTCAAAATCGGCTGAAACAAGAATCACATCCATTATAAACCGCGATCTTGGTTTTAAGAAAAAAGATTATCTTGATGTTACTCGTATTCTTGAGGATGTGAGAAAGAACGGAGATAAGGCGCTTATTAAGTATGCAAACCGGTTTGATTCTCCTGGTTTGAACGCAGAATCACTTAAGGTGACTGCCAAGGAAATTGATGCTGCGACAAAAAGAGTAAACAGATCTTTTATGCGCTCCTTAAATCGTGCAGTTGCTCAGATCGAGAGATTTCATAAACGGCAATTAAGTAATTCATGGATCAATACCGACAGACCAGGTGTGCTGCTGGGCCAGATGGTAAACCCGGTCGATGCGGTTGGAGTTTATGTGCCCGGCGGAAAAGGCGGAAAGACCCCTCTTGTCTCTTCTGTCCTGATGGGTGTCATTCCTGCCAGGATAGCCGGTGTAAAGCATATTGCCATGGTGACTCCGCCAACAAAGGATGGAACTGTAAATCCTCATCTTCTTGCTGCGGCAAAAAAGGTTGGAGTTGATACTGTATACAAGGTTGGAAGCGCTTGGGCAATTGCGGCATTAGCTTACGGCACCGAAACTATTCCAAAAGTAGATGTTATAGTTGGGCCTGGAAACATTTATGTTACACTTGCCAAGAAGATTGTAGCAGGAAGAGTAGGAATAGACATGATAGCCGGTCCGAGCGAGATTTTAATTATTGCTGACAGCAAGGCAAATCCGGAATTTATTGCAGCAGATCTTCTCTCCCAGGCAGAACATGATATTATGGCCTCCGCCATACTTGTTACAAACTCCAGGGAAACAGCAGAGGCTGTTGCCGGCGCTGTCGAAAAGCAATTAAAAAACCTTGAGCGGAAAGATATTGCCGGGAAATCTCTTGCCAGCTATGGCACCATTATAGTTATGCCTGATCTTGCCGCCGCTGTAGAGCTTGCAAACAGAATTGCGCCGGAGCACCTTGAGCTTCACATAAGGGATCCATTTGAATATATCGGACAAATCAGAAATGCGGGTGCTGTATTTATCGGAGATTATACGCCGGAGCCTGTTGGTGACTATATCGCTGGCCCGAATCATGTTCTCCCGACTGCCGGAACGGCAAGATTCGCTTCAGCCCTTTCTGTCGACCACTTTATCAAGAAGACCAGCATCATCCACTATTCTAAAGAGGCCTTTGCGCGCGAAGGAAAAGACATCATCCGCCTGGCTGAAATCGAAGGCCTGGGGGCACATGCAAATTCCATAAAGATCAGGCTAATGAAAGTGCCTAAAGTGAACTAAAGTGCCTTTTACAATCTCTCCAGCAAATCACAAAGCAGGCGTACACCAAAGCCGGTTCCGCCTGCGCCGCAGTATGCATTTTCCTTTTTGATATAAGCCGGTCCTGCAATGTCGATATGAGCCCACACGGTATCTTTGATAAACTCCGACAGGAACAGGGCGCCGGTAATTGCTCCGCCCCAGCGTGAGCTGCTTATGTTCTTAATATCAGCAAAATCGCTCTTGAGCAGTTCTTTATAATCATCGGGCAGCGGCAAACTCCAGCAGCGCTCATAAGTCTTTTTGCCGGACCGGATAATGGCTTCAGCCAGTTTGTCATCAAAAGAAAATGTCCCCGCTATCTTCTCGCCCAATGCTACAACACAGGCTCCTGTCAGTGTTGCCATATCGATCAGAATCTGGGGTTTATATTTTTCAATGCAATAAGAGATTGCATCTATTAATATCAATCTGCCTTCTGCGTCTGTATTTCCTATTTCGACGGTCTTCCCATCATAACTTTTGATAATGTCTCCCGGACGGGAAGCATTACCTGACGGCATATTTTCAACAACAGGTATGACGCCGATAACTTTTACTTTAGATTTAAGCTTTGCTATTGTGATAAGCGTTGCCGCAACTGCGGCTGCGCCCGACATATCCATCTTCATATCCTCAAGAGATGCGGTTGGTTTCAGATTGATGCCTCCTGAATCAAAAGTTACACCTTTGCCGACAAGAGCTACTGTTTTTTTGGCGCCTTTTGGATTATGCTCCAAAACAATCATTGCAGGCTTGCTCTGACTGCCGGCTGCCACGGCCAGCATTGCCCCGAATTTTTTCTGTTTCAGCTCCTTTTCATCCAGCACACTGACTTTGAGATTCTCTTTTTTGGCAAGAGTTACAATGGACTTTGTAAACTGCTCGGGTCTTTTATCGTTAGAAGGAGCGCTAACCCACTCTCTCGCAAGGATGGTGCCTTCGCAAACAGTTGCAACACTAAGCGACAATTTGCGGAATTGTTCTGCTGCAGCATCTGTCACAAGAAGATCGATCTTCTTGAGAGCTTTTTGTTTTTTCTCCTTTTTATATTTATCGAAGATGTGATTTCCGAGACAGGCGCCTTCCAGCAAGGCCTCAAGGACTGACGACGCTTCAAGCTTGATTTTTCCGGCAGAAGGAACGGCTATCAATACCTCTGAAAGATTCTTCTTGATGCACTTCTTTATTGACTTGCCGGCAAATGAGCGCAGCGCTTCAAGATCGACTTTTTCATGTTTCCCAAGTCCCAGAAACACAACTCTCTCCGCTTTAATATCAGGCGGATTGTAAAATGTTACTTCATCATCTTTTTTGCCTTTGAACTCCTTGAGCTTCTTTGCTTCTTTGATGAGCGAAGATATTGTTCTGTTGTCATGTATATCCTTATCCTCACAGACAGGAATGGCAAGTGTTTCTATTTTTGCTTTTTTCAGATCAACTGATTTTAGCTGCAGCATGTTTTTTTCCTCTCCTCTACGATAAAAACCACTGTTTGAGATAGTAATGGATTTCAACTTGTGCGGTGTAACTCAATAAGTTTGGGGCGGCTTCAGCGTAAGCGCTATGGATCTCAATGTAATACCCGATGCCCGAACCCGACAGCTCAAAACGTAGGGGCGGGTTTATCCCGCCAGTGTCCATTGCTACACAAAGTTCCTGTGGTGAGTGCCGGCCAGAAGCTTTGACGGGCGGGATAAACCCGCCCCTACAAGGCACTTACAACTTGATAGATTTTCAGATCATAGATATGACCTGATCTACCAGTTTCTCGATGCCGATTGCAACATCTTTAATGCCTGGACCTAACATATATGCCGGCGTGGTCACGAGTCTGTTTTTTTTATCAATGCAAATCATATCTACGGCACAAGCTGTATGCTTACCGCCCATGGTTTCTATAGCCGAGGCTGTCTCCTGATCATTGCCGATAGTCACTTCAGGCTTTTTGTTTAAAAGGGCTTTTGCCAGGAGTACCGGTGAAATACAGATCGCGCCTATTGGTTTGCCTGCCGAGTTCATTTCTTGCAAGATACGTTCAACTTCAGGATGAACTGAGACATCTGACCCCTTTGCGGCAAAATTGCTCAGATTTACGATTGCTCCAAAACCGCCGGGAAGAATCAGAGCGTCCAGATCAGAGGCGTGAACATCTGTTAAATTCCTGATCTTGCCTCTTGCGATTCTGGCGGATTCTACCAGAACGTTCCGTTTTTCACCAGTCTCTTTCCGTGTGAGATGATTTATGACATTGAATTGATCCATATTCGGCGCCATGCAGACAATCTCAGCGCCAGCGCGATCTATTGCCAGGAGCGTCAACACGGTTTCATGAATCTCAGAACCGTCAAACACACCGCATCCGGACAATAATA
Source organism: Desulfobacterales bacterium (assembly GCA_030669465.1). Next base: position 9,162 of record DAOVDN010000023.1, read on the forward strand.
CTCCAACCTTCTTTGCCATGATTTATCCCCTATTGTTTTGTTATTGGTTCAGAAATTTGGAAAACTCTTAGGGATGGGGAAGTTATTTCGTCCTCATCCCTTAGTTTTGAACTGTTAAGTTCTTAGCTTTCAGCTTTGAGCTTTCAGCTTTCAGCTTTCAGCTTTCATCAATTGCACTGCAAATACAGGTTGAAATGTTATATGTCAAGCATATCTATACCTAACACGGACAAGCCGGAGCCCTGTCTTAACTTTGAAATGTTATTGACATGTAGTTGTGGGTGCAATTAAAAGTGTTGGGAAAGCAACCATACTGACTTAAGGGGCTTTACTATAATTTTCTGCCAATAATTCCAGCGCAATGGAAAGGAATCAAAAGATATGGTTAACCATAATCGTTTAGCCGGCACATTTAAGGATTTAGTTGCGATAGACAGTGTTTCCAAAAAAGAGGGGGCGCTTGCCAGGGTC
>DAOVDN010000028.1 GCA_030669465.1 Desulfobacterales bacterium
TCCCTCCGATCTGATCTGTTAGAATATTAACCAGTTTCAAACCGAGTGAATTGCTGTTTCTGAAATCCAGATCCTCAGGTATACCAACACCGTTATCGCTAACCATCAGCTCAATCTCGTTTTCATCAATTAAACGAAACACTATCTCTATTTCGCCTTCTATGCCGGCCGGAAAGGCGTATTTCAGGGAGTTGGAAACAAGCTCATTAATGATTAAACCACACGGAATAGCGGTATCAACACCGAGCATAACATCCTCGGCATCTACCTTCAGAGCGGTTTTTGTCCCATTAATCCCATAAGATCGAAAGAGGGTATTTGCCAGATGCTCAATGTATCCCTTAAAGTCAATATTCGACAGGTCTTCTGATTGATAAAGCTTCTCATGAACAAGAGCCATCGATTTTATCCTGTTCTGACTCTCTTTAAACATCTCAATATCCGCTTTGTTCTTGACATACCCTGACTGAAGCTTGAGCAGACTGGAAATGACCTGCATATTGTTTTTGACCCGGTGATGGATTTCTCTCAGCAATACCTCTTTCTCTTTGAGAGATGCCTTGATCCCCTCCTCCGCCCGCCTGCGTTCAATGATTTCTTTATTAAGATCCTCTGCATAGGTGATGGCCTGATCATAAGCAATCTGTTTTCGATGAATACTTTCCCACAATGCCTCTTCTGCGTACTTGCGCTCAGCAACCTCCTCCATCAACTCTCTGGTCTTATCCTCAAACTCGGCTGACCTCTTTCTCTCGATCCTGTGAAAAGCAAGACCTCCGGCTGAAAGCAGCAGAATAACAAGCACTGTAATTCCTATAATCACTTTCTTATCTGCCCATCCCCAAGCACCACAAACTTGGTAGTGGTAAGCTCCTCCACGCCCATCGGCCCGAAGGCATGCAGCTTGGAGGTGCTTATACCGATCTCAGCTCCCAGACCGAGCTGCCCGCCATCATTAAAACGTGTTGAGGCATTGACAAGGACAACAGAAGAATCAACTTCACGGACAAAGCGCCTGGCTCTCTTATAATCCGAAGTCACAATGGCTTCCGTGTGACTCGAACCATACCTCGCTATGTGCGAGATTGCCTGATCCATATCTTCTACCACTTTTACGGCGATAATGAGATCCAGGTATTCAGCAGGCCAGTCATCTTCCACAGCCTTTCCCGCCTCCGGCAAGATACGGCGCGTTTCAGAACATCCCCTGATCTCCACGCCTGCTTTATTAAAACGTTTTTCCATTTGAGGCAAAAATTCCCGGGCCGCGGATTTATGGACAAGCATTGTTTCCATGGCATTGCACACACCAGGACGCTGAACCTTTGCATTAAAACAGATCTCCTCGGCCATCTTAAGATCCGCACCATCATCCACATACACATGACACACACCTTTGTAGTGTTTTAAAACAGGTATCTTTGAGTTTTCCACCACAAAACGGATCAAACCTTCGCCGCCACGCGGAATAATAAGATCGATAAACTCCTCCTGATTCAAAAGAGCATTGACTGCCATCCTGTCTCTTATCGGTACAACATTGACTGCTTCCTCAGGAAGACCGGTTTCACGAAGAGCATGGCCAATAACAGCAGCTAAGGCCTGGTTTGAATAAAGCGCTTCCGATCCTCCGCGAAGTATCACCGCATTTCCAGCCTTAAGACAAAGACCAGCGGCATCTACAGTGACATTTGGCCTTGATTCATAAATTATGCCTATAACTCCAAGAGGTATGCGCATGCGTGACACCTGCAGACCGTTGGGTCTTAACCATGTCTTGCTCATAGAGCCGACAGGATCCTCCAGTTTCGCCACCTCCCTTAAACCCTCTGCCATGGATTTGATCGTTGAATCAGATACTGTCAGCCGGTCGATCATTGCATTTGAAAGCCCCATCTCTTTTGCACGAACGAGATCTTTTTGGTTTTCTTCTTTGATATCATGCCCATTTTTTACAATTTTATCAGCAATCCGCAGCAGCGCTTCGTTTTTTTTGCTCGACGAGCATCCAGCCATCTCTATGGAAGCAGCCCTTGCCGCTTTTGCCATCTTCAAAATTGTTGATTCAACAGACATCTCATACCTCCGGGTTTCTGGTTTCTGGTTACTGGTTTCTGGATACTGGATACTGGTTACTGGTTTCTGGAATAATGAATTTTCACAAAACCTTGACACAAATGTTAAGACCTTACTCCCTAGTCATGTTATAACCAGATTGTCCCTATGTATAACCTCATCATAAGGCTTCTGTCCAAGGCAATCCTTGATCTGGCTTGATTTAAGCCCCATGATCTTGCGTATATCTGCAGCGCTGTAGTTGACAAGACCGGTTCCCAATATCTTATTGTCGCGTTTTTTAAATTTTACAGGCGCACCGACACTGAAATCACCTTCCACGCCTACAATACCGCTTGGAAGAAGGCTCTTGCCTCTTTTAAGTATGGCGGCTGCAGCGCCGTCATCAATTATGATAATCCCCTTGGGCTTCAAAGAAAAGGCTATCCAGCATTTACGGCTTGCAAGCTTTTCTTTTTTTGGAACAAAGAAAGTCCCATGCTCTTTTCCGGAAAAGAGCATTGTCAGGATATCTTCTCTTTCACCATTTGCGATTACCATTGGAATCCCGGCCGCCGTAACCTTTTTGGCTGCCTTTATTTTGCTGAGCATTCCTCCTGTGCCGAGAGCGCCCGGAATATCACTTGCAAATTTCTCAATGCTCTTTTTTATGGCGGATACAAGCGGGATTAGTTCTGCGTCCCGGTTTTTACGGGGATCTTTGTTGTAAAGACCATCAATATCAGTGAGGTTGATTAGAATATCCACATCCATAAGCAAAGCGATCATGGCGGCAAGGTTGTCATTGTCTCCGAATTTAATCTCTTCAACTACAACCGTATCGTTTTCATTTATGATCGGAACAACCTGCCAGGATAAGAGTGTATAGATGGTATTTCGCGCATTTAAGTATCTTTTTCGGTTAGAAAGATCATCGCTGGTAAGAAGGATCTGCGCTACCTTCTTATTATATCGCGCAAAAGCCTTTTCATACTCCATAATAAGGCCTGCCTGGCCAACGGCTGCAACAGCCTGCTGCTTAGGAATTTCATCCGGCCTTTTGGAAAGGCCGACTTTTTTAGTCCCTGAGGCCATTGCCCCGGAAGAGACCACAACAACTTCCAGCCCACTGTCAATAAGACGGCAGACCTGCTCGCTGATTGATCTGATAGCCTTTAAATTCAATCCATTCTCTTCAGAAAGAACTCCACTTCCAATCTTGACGACAATGCGCTTTGCGCTATCAAAACAAACTCTTCTGCTGCTATTCATGAAGCTTGTCCAATAATTGAACGATTTGCGATTTTAGATCGTCGATCCCCTTTCCTGTAAGAGCGGAAATTAATGTTACTCTTTTCCCTTTTGCAGCAGATTGAAATATCTCTGCGGCATCGATTGCGCCGGGTATATCGAGCTTGTTTAGAACCACAATCTGGGTCTTTTCGGCAAGCCTTTTGCTGTACATGGCAAGTTCTTTGTTTATGATATTGTAAACAGAAAGAGGATCATCAGGATCAATGGATGATGCATCTATAAGGTGAATAAGAATGCGGGTCCGCTCTATGTGTCGCAGGAATTTGATACCAAGGCCGGCTCCTTTATGCGCTCCCTCTATCAATCCAGGTATATCCGCTACTACAAAAGGTTCTCCCCAATCTGTTTGAACCACGCCAAGACCGGGTGTAAGGGTTGTAAATGGATAGTTGCCTATTTTGGGATGTGCTGAAGAGATTGCAGTGATAAGGGTGGATTTACCGGCATTTGGAAGACCGATAATGCCGACATCGGCAATAAGTTTGAGCTCCAGCTTGAGAGTAAGACTTTGACCTAGTTCGCCCTTTTGTGCAAACCTGGGCGCCCTGTTTGTTGATGATTTAAACCGCGCGTTGCCCCGGCCGCCTCTACCGCCCTTTGCTACTAAAGCTCTTTCTCCGGGTTTAATAAAATCTTTTATGATCTCGCTTGTGGCCGCATTGCTGACAACGGTTCCGGGAGGGATTTCTATGATAAGGTCATCACTGCATTTCCCGGCCTTACATTTACCCTGGCCAGAGGCGCCGTTTTTGGCTTTAAAGTATTTCTTATATCGAAATTGATACAAGGTGCGTTTCCCTGATGTTGCTATTAAAACAACATCACCGCCCTTGCCTCCATCTCCACCGTCCGGCCCTCCGCGCGGCACAAACTTTTCGCGCCTGAAACTCACACATCCTCTGCCGCCATCTCCGGACTGGACAGTAATAATAGCTTCATCAATGAATGAGGCCTTTGAAAAACGCCCCCTTTTGTCCGATTTCTGCGTCAGGCTCAAATTTTAATCCTCAAAATATTCAATATATTCCTCCGGTTAAAATTTTCGCCTTCCTTAAACTCGAACCCCAGTTAAATATAAAAGCAAATTTAACGGGGCAAGCAAAATTGAGCATTTTTCAAAGGTCTCTAAATTTCACTTAAGCATAAACACTTGCTTTTTTACGCGAACGACCCATCCGTTCATAAGCAACAACGCCATCGATTAAGGCAAAGAGTGTGTAATCTTTACCCATTGCTACATTGTTTCCAGGATGTATCTTTGTTCCAAGCTGGCGCATCAATATGTTGCCGGCCTTCACTCTTTCCCCGCTATATCGTTTTACCCCGCGCCTTTGCGCATTACTGTCGCGGCCATTTTTCGAACTGCCGCCTGCTTTTTTATGTGCCATTATTCAAACTCCTTCAATACGATCTATCTTAACTGCGGTATACTGCTGACGATGTCCTTGCTTGCAGCGATATCTTTTTCGCCGTTTATATTTAAAAACAATGATCTTTTTAGCCTTGCCCTGTTCCACGATGCGGCCTTGAACCACTATATTCTCAAGAAGGGGCATGCCTATACGAACATCCTCACCATCTGAAAACATAAGAACCCTGTCAAAGGATACAGGGTTGCCGACCTCTCCTGAAATTTTTTCGACTCTTAAAATTTCACCTTCCTGAATTTTATATTGTTTTCCGCCGGAATTAATTATAGCATACATATTATTTGAAACTCCTTACAATATAGTTTAAGTTTTAAAAGTGCTAAGTTTTACCTTATCCAAAATTTTTGTCAAGAAAGAATTTGATGGAGGCATGTTTGGATACTTTTTTGAACCACGATGTAATATGCTGGGATAAAAAAGCCGGCGCATCTTTACCCCACAAACTCATTAGAGAAGAACCTTTGGCAATACGTATACAGGGCAAGCCCTATTCTGTTGTAATGCGTACTCCCGGCGATGAGTTGCCGCATGCTGCCGGCTTCTGCCTTGCCGAAGGAATTGTAGATACCCCTGATGATTTTGCATCCCTTGCGTTTTGTGACGGAAGAGATACAAATGTAATAACCATTACCCTGAATCAATCAAGGCGAGACAAAATATCTCATCTCCTTGAAAGACCCAGGTTTATCAGTCAGACAAGCTGTGGCCTTTGCGGAAAAGAGATCGTAAAGGATCTTTACCAGAAGATTCATCCGCTGACAGACAATGCTAAAACAGACATCAAAAAGGCCCTTTGCTGTCTTGAAAAGCTTTCCGACCATCAACCTTTGCGTCATAAGACACGCTCATCTCACGCTGCCGCTTTGTACAGCTCAGATTTTGAGCTTTTATCCGTTGCCGAAGATGTTGGACGTCACAATGCCCTTGATAAAGCAGTAGGAAGGCTTTTTCTTGACCACAGGCTTTGCGCTGCATCTCTTTTGATTCTTTCTTCTCGTATAAGCTATGAACTTGTTCAGAAAGCTGCAAGGGCGCGCATTCCGATCATACTTGCAATATCACGCCCCACCTCTCTCGCAGTGGAACTTGCATCGCAACTTAACATGACATTAGCATGCCTTGCCAAAGGATGTGGATTATATATTTTTTGTGGTAAACATCGTCTTGAAAGATAAGGAACTCTTTTTTATAACACAAGCCGGGCATGATTCTAACTTCGGCCACTATCCTATGCTTACAAAACAAAAAATTGATGATTGTCGATTGTCGATTTGTGGAATCGCTTCGCTCTGTCTTTTTATTATAAAATTGTGATTACTCAGGTTCAAAGTTCCAAGGTTCACGGTTCAAGGTTGGAAAGCGATGAATATTGAACGGTAGCGAACTCTATGTCGCCTTGGATGAAGAGTACATATCGCCCCATGAAAAGTAGCCAACCGTGAACCGTGAATCTGACAAGCTGAGTAGTTACATAAAATTAATAGAATACCTTCAATCGACAATCGACAATCATCAATGAGGTGATATCAATGAGAAATCTGATTAATGAGCTTTTAAAAAGCATGAGAATGCGAACCAAGATACTTGTATTCACCATTGTACTTGTGGGTTTCTTTATGGGTCTCAGCCTATATCAGAGTCTTATAGTCCATAAGAAGACTGCTATGGACCAGGTAGCTCGCTCTTCAGACCACCTCCTGAGAAACATTTACAGCGCCATCAGGTTTCCCATGTCGATAGGGGACGAAAGAACAATAAAGGAACAGATGAAGGATGTCAAAAAGCACATAGACGACGTCCAGGTTTACATCGTAGACTTTCGCCGGAATATCTCTTATGCATCAGAAAAGGAACGCATTAACAGCAACATGGAAAAGTATCTCGATGGAAATGAGTCGCGCAAGGTTCTGGCCGAAGCGCTGGCAACCGGCAAAGCGCCGGGTGAATCATTTCTCGACATGGAGAACGAAAATCCTTTTCTGGTAACCATTGAACCGATCCTTAATGAATCATCCTGTCACCACTGTCATGGAGCCGGCAGAAAGGTCCTCGGCGCAATGGTCATCAAACAGCATGTCGGGGATGTGCTCGCCGCAATCCGTCAGACCAGAAACAGACTTGTTGTCTATTTCGTGACCGCTCTCATAGGACTGGTGGCCTTCATCAATCTTTTCTTTTCCAGGCTGGTTACACAGCGTATTCGACTGCTCGGGAAAAAAAGCGGGGAGGTAGCTGCCGGAGATGTCACTGTAGAAGTTATTGATGATCATCAAGACTCGATCGGAGCATTGTCTCGCAACTTTAACCAGATGGTAAAGAGAATACGGGACCGGATAGAATATGCCAACAGTCTCAAGCTCGGGATTTCCGATCCCTTCTTCACGGTCGATCCGGAGATGAATGTGGCATTCATCAATGAGGCCGCAGCGCGCCTGGCAGGCCTGTCCCGTGAAGAGGCAATTGGAATGCCCTGTTGCGAAGTGTTCCATAGTTCTGCCTGCGAAGAGAAGTGTCCTGTAAAAAGGGCTCTGGAGACCGATGAAACCACGGTGGGCCAACGGATAACCATAAAAAATCGAAAAGGCCGCGAGATCCCGGCGATGTCCAGTTCCGCTCTCCTGAAGGATTCCTCGGGAAAAGTTCTGGGAGGATTTGAGATCTTCCGCGATCTGACTGCCGAGGTGGAAGCGGAAAAGAGGCTTCAGGATGCGTACATCCGGGAGCAGAAGGCTAAGCGGGCCGCCGAAGCCGCCGCCAGGGCCAAGAGCGAGTTTTTGGCCAATATGAGCCATGAAATCCGGACACCCATGAATGGGGTCATTGCCGCCGCAGAGCTGGCGCTGTCCGAAAAGATGCCTCCCAAGGCCCGGCACTATCTGAAAATAATACAATCTTCAGGTTATTCTCTGCTTGGAATCATCAATGACATCCTGGACTTCTCAAAGATCGAAGCTGATAAGTTCGACATAGAAACACACCCCTTTTTGTTGGACGAGGTAATAGATAGAGTAACGGACGTGTTTATGAGTGAGGCTGCCAAGAAGAGGATCGAGCTCATTGTCGATATTGATCTTGAAGCGCCAAATGCCCTGATCGGCGATTCCTTACGCCTTCAACAAATCCTCAAAAATCTGGTAAGCAACGCTGTTAAATTCACAGAAATTGGAGGGATCATTCTTATTGGGGTAAAAGAGTCTGAAAGATCAGCAAACCGGACAACCCTGACATTTTTTGTAAAAGACACCGGTATAGGAATAGCTCCGGAATACCTGCCCGGGCTTTTTAAACCTTTCACCCAAGCTGATACATCCACCACGCGAAAATATGAGGGCACAGGACTTGGATTGTCTATTTGCAAACGACTGGTGGAAATGATGGGCGGCAGAATCTGGGTCGAAAGTGAATTGGGAAAGGGGAGCACTTTCAGCTTCACACTGCGTCTCGGCCTGCAGCCCGCGGTTCAGAAACGGAAGTTCGTACCTCCTACTGATATTCAGCACTTAAACGTGCTGGTCGTTGACGACTGTGCCGACAGCAGGCTCATCATGCAAAAGATGCTTGAGTCCTTTGGTTTGCGGGTAAGGTCGGTCTCTTCCGGCGAAGAATCGCTGAAAGCTCTGAAAGAGAGTGAAACTCGAGAAGAACCTTTTGAACTGGTCGTAATCGACTGGATGATGCCCGGGCTGGGTGGAATTGAGACTTCAAAAAGAATCCGGAGAGATCTGAAGCTGACCATCCCGATAATTCTGATGACAGCTTTTGGAAAAGAAGCAGAAATACTGGATGCTGAAAAGGCAGGAATCAATGCGTTCCTCACCAAACCGATACACCAATCAACGCTTTTTAATGCTATCATGGATACCTTTGGGAAAAAAGCGCTGAAAATAGAGGAAGAGAAAAAACGTATCACCACCAAGGCAACTATTTACAAGAACTTCCTCAGAGGAATGCGAATTCTTGTGGCGGAAGACAACCTCACCAATCAGGAAATCGCATTGGCAATACTTGAAGGGGCAGGGATTGTTGTCGAAATTGCCA
>DAOVDN010000111.1 GCA_030669465.1 Desulfobacterales bacterium
TTATCCCATGAAAAAGCTGACTCTTGCTCTAATTTCCGGTGGTTTATCTTCTGAGCGCGAGGTTTCTCTAAACGGTGGTGACCAGGTCTTTGGAGCTCTAAACAAGGAAAAATACAGTATCATCCGGTATGATCCAAAAACAGATCTTGGCCGTCTTGTAGCAGATGCGCCTCAGATTGATGCTGCCCTTATAATACTTCACGGGTCTTTTGGTGAAGATGGCACGATCCAGGGGCTGCTCGATCTTCTTGATATTCCATATCAGGGGTCAGGGGTTCTCGGAAGCGCTCTTGCCATGAACAAACTTGTATCAAAACAGCTTTATGAACAATCCGGCCTTCCTATTCCGCCTTACATTGTGAAAAGACGTGGCGATGCAATTGATCCTGAAGAGTGCACAAAGCGACTTGGCCTGCCTCTGGTGGTCAAGCCTGTAAAGGGCGGTTCAAGCATTGGGATGTCCATTGTTAAGTCAACAGATTTTTTGAAAGATTCTGTAGATGTCGCTTTTGCTTATGATGATGAAATTTTGATAGAAGCTTTTATTGAGGGTATTGAACTAACCGGCGGCATTATCGGCAATGACAGGACGGAGGCCCTGCCAATTGTAGAAATCATCCCTGATGAAAGGCATGATTTCTTTGACTATGTTGCAAAATATACAGCGGGCGCAACCCGGGAAATATGTCCTGCACGCATCGATGATGCTCTGGCAGAGAAGGCTCAAACTTATGCAAAAATGGCTCACAGGGCTCTTTTCTGCAAGGGATACAGCAGGACCGACATGATTCTCAAAAACAAAAACATATATGTCCTTGAGACCAACACTATACCAGGCATGACCCAAACGAGCCTTTTGCCGCTTGCTGCAGGAACTGCCGGAATAACTTTCAGCCGGCTTCTTGACAGATTGATTGAGCTTGGCATCGAAGAGCACGGAAATCGTAAGTGATTATCAAAGGCAACAGGGAATTAAGGAAACTGTATCATGAGCTCCGCCCCGGAGATATCTTCATAGGAATATTATCCTCCAAACACCTGAAACAATCCATACTGATCGATCTTCTTGAACGTGGCGTGCATTGCTTTCCATCCACCCTTTCACAGATGCTGAACAGTTCTAAGTCTGCCCAGGCCTTTGTTTTAAAAGACCGGATGCTGTCCAATACATGCGTTATTATGCGGCGAACAGATCTGATTGAGGCCATAAATCAATACAATAGAAATGACATCGGCCCTGTTGTAACCAAGGAAGACCACATGCACTGCGGCTATGGCATCAGGAGATGGGAGACCATTGAAAGCCTTTACAGCCATATGGCTATGTCGGAATTTTCATATCCTTTTGTCCTGCAACCGTTTTTGGAGAATTTTACTGATATACGCGTAATCATTGTCGGAGATTATGTTGAGGCATATGTCAGACATAATTCAAATAACTTTAGAATGAATATAGCCGCAGGTGGTACCAGTTATCCTTATGCGCTAGACAATGACAAAGAAAAATTCTGCCGCTCGGTTATGGAGCGTGGCAAATTCCCCTTTGCCCACATTGATATTTTGATTGCTGAGAGCGGTGAGTATTACCTTTCTGAAATAGCGTTAAACGGAGGCGTTAAGGGGGCGGGTATCAGCAGAGAGGAGCTTGATCAGTTAAAGCGGTTTCTGGTCGTTTGTGTTGCGGTCGGGAGTTGTTTGAGGGATTGAGGGTTTGAGGGATTGAGGGATTGAGGGATTGAGGGATTGAGGGATTGAGGGATTGAGGGATTGAGGAATTGAGGGATTGAGGTATTGAGGAATTGAGGAATTGAGGAATTGCGCAGATTGCACGGATTATGTAGAGCTGTTTTTTGTGCATTTTGCGCCTTTTTGCGGCTATATCTTTTTTGATAATCTGCGATAATCTGCGAAATCTGTGGATGGGATTGAGGGATTTTTGTTATGGAGGTTTTATGAAGGTTCTAGTAGTAGGTAGCGGCGGCAGGGAACATGCTTTTGTCTGGAAAATAGCTCAAAGTCCGAAAGTAAAAAAGATATATTGCGCTCCCGGTAATGCGGGGATTGCTGATTCGGCAACCTGTGTGCCTATCGGCGCTGAAGATATCGATAAGCTTCTTGAATTTGCAAAAGAAGAAAAAATCGATCTTACTGTAGTCGGTCCTGAGGGCCCTCTTTGCGCGGGCATTGTTGACATTTTTGAAAAAGAGGGGCTGAAAGTCTTTGGGGCAACAAAAAAGGCTGCGGAGATAGAATCGAGCAAATCTTTTGCAAAGAACCTGATGAACAAATACAGGATTCCGACCGCTGTCGGCGAGGTATTTACCAGTTATAAAAAAGCCGAAAGCTACATACGCAAAATAGGCGCTCCCCTTGTTGTTAAGGCTGACGGGCTTGCAGCCGGCAAGGGGGTAATTGTATGCACTACAGAAAAGGAGGCATTAAACGCTCTCAAACAGATAATGATAGAGCGTGTTTTTGGAGATGCTGGAAATAAGGTGGTGGTTGAAGAGTGTCTGATCGGTGAAGAAGCCTCTTTTCTTGCCTTTACTGACGGCAAAACCGTGCTTCCTCTTCCTTCTTCTCAGGATCACAAGCCGATATACGATAATGATAAAGGTCCGAATACGGGAGGAATGGGGGCTTATTCTCCTGCTCCGGTAGTGGATCGGTATCTGCATAAAAAGATTATGAAAGAAGTTATGATACCGACCGTCCGCGCAATGGCGGCCGAGGGTCGCCTGTACAAAGGCGTTTTATATGCAGGGCTCATGATTGATAAAGATCAGATTAAAGTGCTTGAATTCAATGCACGTTTTGGAGATCCTGAAGCCCAACCCCTTTTAATACGCATGAAAAACGATATAGTCCCGGTAATGGAGGCTATAATTGAAGAGAGGCTTGATGAGTGCAAGCTGGAGATTGACGATAGAGCATCAGTGTGCGTTGTCATGGCATCCGGGGGCTATCCTGGTTCATACAAAAAAGGTCTGCCGATTTCAGGGCTTGAAAAGGTACGCCGTATGAAAGATGTGGTTGTTTTTCATGCAGGGACCGGAGCAAAGGATAAAGAGATTGTTGCAAATGGCGGACGAGTCCTGGGGGTCACAGCTCTTGGAGATTCTGTCAAGAAGGCTATATCAAGAGCTTATCTGGCTGTTTCAAAGATAACCTGGAAAGATGTCCATTATCGCAAAGATATAGGGCAGAAGGCCTTAAAAAGGCTTGAGGAGCTCCCGGAGGTGGGAATTGTAATGGGAAGTGATTCCGACCTTGAAATCATGGAAGAAGCTGCAGCAGTCTTAAAGAAATTCGGCATTTCATTTGAAATGACTGTTGCATCAGCTCACAGGAGTCCTAAAAGGGCGGCCAAGTTTGCATCTTCCGCCCGCGGGCAGGGAATGAAAGTTATTATTGCAGGGGCAGGACATGCAGCCCATCTTGCAGGATCGATGGCTGCACATACTTCTCTACCGGTTATCGGCGTTCCAATAGATTCTTCTGTGCTTAAAGGATTCGACGCTCTTCTTTCCACTGTCCAGATGCCTCCGGGTATTCCTGTAGCCACTGTGTCGATCGGAAAACCAGGGGCAAGAAATGCAGGCATTCTTGCAGTACAGATCCTTGCTCTTTCCGATCCCGAGCTTGGGAAGAAGTTGGAAGAGTTTAAAAGAGAGATGGAAGCAGAGGTTGATCAAAAAGCAAAAAAGCTTAATGATTGGTAACAGTTCACCAGACGGAAAATATTTGACAGGATAACAGGATAGACATGATGTAATCATCTAACACCCGTAGAACGTGTTGTTTGATGAACACCCCTCAAAGGGGTCTAAAAGCATCGCGATTCCTGCAGATTACAATCCAATATCAAGGACGTAGCCGTCAAGCTAAAAGGCTATGAACGTCCAACATCGAACGTCCAACGTCGAATTTTGAATAAGGTATTCTGCCAATTTATAAACTGGCGGAGCGAAGCGATTTCATCATTCGATGTTCGATGTTCAACGTTCGATGTTCGACGTTCAAAAAATGCTTTACTCTGCCGTTCAATATTCTCTTATCATAAACATTTTATTTCTTAATCTTACGACCATGCCATCAGGAGAGGAAATCAAAAATATTGTTCTTTCTCTTTTTGATACTATTGAGTATATTTATTCTCACCGGAACGGTAAAACCTTTTAGGGTCGCTCGTGCATAGCCCGAGGTTTAATTAAAAGCAATTATCATGTCAATCCTGTTTATCCTGTCAAAAAATAGCTGAACTATTACAATGATTGGTAACATAAGGAAAATAAATCCGGTAAATCCCCAGCCTGATTTAATCCGTGAGGCTGCCGGTATAATAAAAAGAGGCGGAATAGTTTCGTTTCCTACAATGTGCCTTTATGGGCTTGGTGCGGACGTCTTTAATACCGATGCTGTTAACAGGGTCTTTAGAATAAAGCAGCGGCCTTTTAGTAAACCTCTTTCTGTGCTGGTAAAGGATTTAAAATACATAGAGAGGCTTGTGCGGTACATTCCGCCTGCTGCCTCATCTATTATGGAGAACTTCTGGCCGGGTGGTATCACAATTGTATTTGAGGCAAAAGATACTCTGCCGGTCAATCTCGTTGCAGGTACAGGTAAAATTGGTATACGCCTGCCGGAACATACGGTAGCATCCGCCCTGGTAAATGAGGTAGAAGGTCCGATAACCGGTACCAGCGCCAATATTTCAGGCAATGCCGGGTGTTCACGAGTCTCTGATCTTGATTTTCTAATTGCCGATAAGCTTGATCTTATACTTGACGCCGGGCAGCTCAAAGGTGGCAGAGGTTCAACTGTAGTTGATGTTACAACCGATTTTCCAAGGATTTTAAGGGAAGGAACGGTTTCCGCAAAGGATATTTTTGCTGTTCTTGAAGAATATTAGGCCGGCCCTGACTGTTACTCGTACTTCTTTTTCCTAAATTTTTCTAACTGACCTTCATAATAGGAGCGGTTCTTTTTGACCAGATCAAGGGCGCGCATTTCCGCAGACACAGCATCTTCTATCCGTCCATTAACATAATAGCTTTCAGCAAGTGTGTCCAGTATATGCGGGGCTTCTTTTAGTCTGGCTGCTT
>DAOVDN010000155.1 GCA_030669465.1 Desulfobacterales bacterium
GTTTCCGCCAGCCATGTCCTTTCCGAGAGGGCCTGATAGAGCCTGTATCCAATGGTTTCCGCTACCTTTAGATAAAAGTGGCAGGCCTCCACCTTCAAGTCAGGAAACTGCGACCTTAAATATGCCTTTAGAGTGCCGAGCTGAATAGATGGACGGCTAAAAAAAGACCATGGCGTGGAGACAAGAACTATGTTTTTGAATGAATCGATCTGCTTGGTTTGCATTTATTATCCAATATAATCACGCCATTAGCTCCTTGAGCCGCATGGCGTTTTTCGGTGCATAGCCCATAAAGTCATTGTCAAAGTACACATAGGTATCCCTATTCCACTGCCTTATCTTTCCAGCCCAAGTCTTTAGCTCATCTTCTGAGTACTCTGATGCATAGAGCTTTCTGGAGCCATGCAGGCGAATATAGATAAAATCAGATGTTACGGCCTCGCGATAGGGATAGCGTCCAGCCGTATCAGATATGCACCATGCGATATTATGTTGCTTTAACAAAGACAGGACATTTTCTCCAAGCCAGCTTGGATGCCTTGCCTCTATGACATAGAGCCCGTCATCGGGCAGGCAACTGCAAAACTTCTCAAATGCTTCCCTGTCAAAGGCCAGCGTCGGAGGCAACTGAAAGAGTATTGGCCCGAGTTTTTCTCTTAACAGCTCCAAAGGCCCAAGGAATCTTTTCAGCGGCTCCTCAATATCCTTTAATCTCCTGATATGGGTAATGTACCTGCTAGCCTTAACAGCCCACAAGAACCCATCAGGCGTTCTTTTCCACCAGTTCTCGAAGGTCTTGGGCTTCATGGAACGATAGAATGTTGAGTTCACCTCAACACTGATAAATCGCCTGGCATAGAACTCAAGCCATTTTGATCTTGGACAGTCTTCTGCATAGAAGACCCCCTTCCAGTGATCGTAATTCCAGCCCGAAGTCCCTATGCATATTCTATTCATTGCGCGAGTCTTCTCTCAAGAAACCCGGACAACTCTGTTTATCCTCGATATGCGGCTTGATGTCAAGGATAGGGGTACCTTTCAGCATGTCCAGCCCTTTGACGTAAATGATATTATTTTTGATATCAAGAACTTCTAAAACAGACATACCAATGGAGTTTGGCCTGATTGGTGAGCAGGTGCTGAAAACGCCCAGTCTCTCTTCGCGATTGGGAGGTCTTTGGATGAGAAACTGCGGAGTAAACCCGCTGCGTTTATGGAAATAGAAAATCACAACAATACGCTGGCCCGGCTTTATATCCTTTAACCCGTCTATGTATTTTTCATCAATAACCAGTTTTCCTTCCAAATCGGAAAGAGTCCAATGCCGCGGAACTTTTTCAGCATCAGTTTGCACAAAACCTATAGGTTCCATTTCGATCTTCATATTTTCTTTATTATTTTCTTTCAAGCCTGGCCACTGATTCTATATGATAAGTGTGAGGAAACATATCAACCGGCTGTATCTCCAAAATTTTGTAATACTCTTTTATCATGCCAAGATCCCTTGCCATGATAGGAGGGTTGCAGGATACATAAACAATCCTGTTCGGAGCCATTTCAATGACCTGTTTTACAACATTCTTGTGCATCCCTGCCCTTGGAGGATCGATTATCATTATATCAGGCCTTTTCGCAATCTGTGAAAGACATTCCTTTATATCCCCATGGATAAACCGGCAATTTGAAACATTATTTTTTCGGCAGTTATTTTCGGCATCAGCCACAGCACTTTCAACAATCTCTATGCCGATTACCTCCTTTGCAGAATCTGCAAGACAGATAGCTATTGTCCCTGTACCGCTGTAAAGGTCTACAACGGTTTCTGTACCTGAAAGGCCGGCATATTCTTTTACTGTCCGGTAGAGCAGCTCCGCACTTCGGGTATTTGTCTGAAAAAAAGAGTTCGAAGATATATCAAACTCAAACGAGCCGATCTTATCCTTTATACATGAACTGCCGGCAAGGAGTATCTCATACTCTCCAACCGCAATACCTGCCTTGCGTGAAGTTATGTTGTTTATGACAGAGACTATTTGAGGATATTTATCCGTCAACTGATCTGCAAGAGGCTGCACTGTTTCACGGTCTTCTGCCGCTGTTACGATATTTACCATCCACTGGTCATATGCCGCAGAATGTCTCAGCATAACAAAACGCCAGAACCCGGTGTGACTTCGAAGCCCGTAGACAGGGGCATCGGAATTCTTAATATAAGTTCTGACATCATCAAGAATATAATTGCCGGTTTCCGGCTGAAGCAGACATGCCCTGGTATCCAAAACCTTGTGAAAGGTTCCCGGCACATGAAGCCCAAGGGCAAAACTTATATCAATGTCTTCCTTTCCCATCTCATCAGGCAGCAGCCATCTTCTGTCGGAACAGGAAAACTCCATCTTATTCCTGTATCCAAAAATCAGCTTTGAAGGTATTGTCTGATGTACAGGAACTCCATGTATAAGCCCTATACGCTCAATGGAATCGAGAACATGCCGGCGTTTGTACTCAAGCTGCTTGTCATACTTTAAAAACTGCCACTTGCATCCGCCGCAAAAGCCGCTGTATTCACAGGGCGGACTTATCCTGAATGGTGACGGCTCTTTTATGCTAACAACACGGGCCTCTGCGTAGCTCTTCTTCTTTTTGATTATGCGGGCAATTACGCAATCCAAAGGCACGGTCTGATCAACAAAAACAGCAAGGCCGTCCTTCCGGGCAAGGCCCTTTCCGCCAAATGCCATTTCAGATATTCTAAGTTCAAGCAGCTCTCCTTTTTTAACTGTCATACACCTCTTTCCTTAAATCAGCCACATATTTGCTGCGCACCAGTTCAAGATAAGCGAGCATCTTTTTGTCAGCATAATCAGGATACGTCCATGGCAATTTTTGAAATGCGCCCTTTGTATAAATCAGGGTCAGATCTGCATAAATTCCCATACCTATATAGATCCTGTGGGTATAATTTTTGCCGGTTGCAAGGACAAAGCGTTCCTGCAGCATATATCCCGGATCTATATTAACCATCCGTTTGTCGTCTTTTGAATATTTCTTCTCAAGATCATTGGTTATAATCTTTATCTCAGGCAGAGAGCTCTGCTTTATCAGCCTCTTAAAAACCAGCATCCGTCTGAAAAGCCCAGCGCCCATCTCAGGTTCGTAATAAGTGGTATAGTCAAAGGGGAACCATGAACTTATCATGTCAACAGGGCCGAACTTTTCTGCAAGCTCTTTCGCCACAGGGGCAAAGATGCTTTTTTCCTTCATAAAAAGACCAATAACTAGTTTTGCAGGTTTTGGGGTTTGGGGTTGGCTCATGATAATTGAATTGTGGATTGCGGATTGACTGGAGCAAATTAGCTGGCGCTGCAAGCAGTCGGCAGCATTTGCGTTGTTAGACCGGCCACTAAATGTTGTAACTGCTCAAAAAAGTTCGGGGTGGCTTCAGCGTAAGCGCTATGGATCTCAATGCGATACCCGATGCCCAAACCCGCCTCTACGGAGGAAGGGTCTTGTCCAAACTTTTTGAGAAGTTACTAAATGTTATGTTAACCGGCTAAAACAATAGAAATTATTTAATCCTGTACACTTCATCATGGGGTCCCAATAATACAAATTTAATCGTGTCGTCAGAAGTATTGGAACAATGAGAACAGGCCACAAATTCAGCATCTCCCTTTTTGCGACATGCAGCGCAATACAGATAGATAATAATGAAATTGCGTTTGACCGGACAGGAGTAAAATCCTCGCAAGTTGCCCTTTAGAGGTTCACCAAGTTCAACTGGCTGCTCCATAATCTGGCGAACTTTCTGTTCGATCTGCTTTTTTATGCCGGCATATTTCCTGACGCCTTTCAAGAATGCCTTTTCAAATTCTGCTTTCATCAGTCGCTAAAAACTTCCTCAAAGGTATGCCATTTG
>DAOVDN010000144.1 GCA_030669465.1 Desulfobacterales bacterium
CCTGTATGCAATGCCCGGCGGCTTAATGACAATCCGTTTTGATATTCGCACCGGCTTATTAAAGGATTTTTCCAAAAAACTATGGCCATATTTATAAGTATATGCAAGGGTCTGTTCTGCAACCAGAGCGTTGATCGCCTGTTTTATCTGTTTTTTGGGATAAAAATACCTGTTTACTAATTCCTTTACTATATCCAGTTGAGTCAGGTGTTTGGCTGATTCAAATACAGTTTCGGTTACTTTCTGCTTAATTAAATTTAAATCGCACCGGTCATTCAAGCTTTCCTTCCTTTTTCAAATGTTCCCTATACCAGCACACAAACTCAAACATTCCTCTAAACTTTTCATCATTATTTATTATACCATGGCAAATCTCAAAGGCCCCCCTTCCGAATTCGTTGGTATATGATTCTGCGCTGCGTGTATGCAGAAATTCGCTCACCAGGGTCTGCGTTGTACGCTTTGTCACATCTGTCCTCATGTCTATCGGATCTTTTGGCTTGATAAAAGGATCCCATGCTTCATACCCTTTTTTCAGGATATGCTTTTGACGCCGCGGGGACATGTGATCAAAAATATACTTTTTTCTCTTTTCCTCCTCTTCAGGGGAAACCTTTGTCATTTTCTACTCCTTTTGACTGTCTTTCTCGACGGTTTTTAACCCAAAATACTCTTCATTATAATCGGTAAGAAGAGCCATGGATAACGGCACAAGCATATCCGCCATTTTCACATGCCTGGATTTAATTTCTTTTACAAGTTCAGCAGATATTTTGTAAAGGTTTCTCTGGAGTATATCCAGATTTACCGTAGGATACTGCTTGCCCTCAACAAAACCGGATTTGCCACAGGTATGGCCTGATCCGCCAATAGTGGTTGGAATCCCGTACAGCCTGCATGTTATGGGCCGGTATTCATACATATCGCAAAGGTTCTGCTCATTTAGCAGCGGGCATCTGATCCGTTTTTCTGCAATATCCCTTAATATATCATCCTCCTTTTTTCCTGCCTCAAGATCTTTGTAGGCTTTTTTCTTTATCCTGTGTGCCTCCCGATCCGCTCTGTTTGACTTATCAATAAGCCTGTCTCTTTCTTTTCCTTTAAATTTTTTGTTGAAGTGATAATTTATATATAATCCTTCAATCAAACTAAGATCGAAAAGAGCATAGCAACAGTCACAGCACTCCAGTTTGCATGTTACACATTCCGGGTATTCTTTTTTTACGCGCTCAAAAACGGCATTCGCCATTGCTACCAGCTCTTCATATTTCTTAAAAAAAGGTGAAAAATCTATATCCATAATTATACTCCTAAACCCGAACCAAATAGAATTTATATCACGAAAGCACGAAAATACGAAGACACGAAACTCAAAGTTACAAGTGAGCTAAAGCCCGCTGTGGCGCTGTATGCTCAATTAAGAACTCAAAATTGTTTTGAGTCACTCTAAGCTTTTTCTGTTTCGTGTTTTCCTCATTTCGTGTTTTGCGGTCTACGCCTTGAAAAGAGACGTGATTGTTTTTTAATTTTTAGCAGTGTTTCACGTGAAACATTGAGACCTTTGCAAAACCTCCCCTTTTGCCCGATTACTGCGTCAGTCTCAAATTTCAATCCTCGAAATATTCAATATATTCCTCCGGTTGAAATTTTCGCCTTCCTTATACTCGAACAAAATTGAACATTTTTCAAAGGTCTTTTTTCTTCTTACTTTGTAGCTAACTTGTTGCAAATAAAAGGGATTTTATAAACCAATTTTTCTTATCATGTCAACAGTTAGTTTCCATTCCATTCGGTATTTTCTACTCTGCTGTGCCACACCCTTCATCTTTGTCTTTCTTATCCATAAACCTCAAAAACGGCGTGACAAGATCCATCGGGAACGGAAAGATCGTTGTTGTATTCTTCTCAGCCGACATCTCGCGCATTGTCTGGAGATATCTAAGCTGCAGCGCCATGGGGCGGGACTGAATGATGTCTGCTGCTTCAGCGAGCTTACTCGCGGCCTGGAATTCGCCATCTGCATTGATAACTTTGGCGCGACGTTCTCTCTCCGCTTCGGCCTGCTTGGCCATAAATCGCTGCATTTCCTGGGGAAGATCAATATGCTTAAGCTCCACTGTTGCGACTTTTATGCCCCACGGATCCGTATGTGTATCGAGTATTTCCTGAAGCTGAGAATTAATTTTTTCCCTTGCAGATAAAAGTTCATCCAGTTCTGCCTGACCGCAAACGCTCCTCAGAGTTGTCTGGGCTAATTGGGACATCGCATAGTTGTAATTTTCTACCTCGACTACAGCTTTTACAGAATCGATCACCCTGAAATAGATGACGGCGTTTACTTTTACAGAAACATTGTCTCTCGTAATAACATCCTGTGGTTCCACATCCATTGCCACAAGGCGCATGCTTACCTTTACCATTCTATCTATAACCGGAATAAGTATGATCAGCCCCGGCCCTTTTGCCTTTATAACGCGCCCCAGTCTGAATATCACCCCACGTTCATACTCATTTAAGATTCGTATGGCTGTGGATAGAAAAAAAACAACGAGTGCAACTATGGCAATTATAGTAATCATATCTTATTCTCCTTGAGTCGATTGATGCTCGGATATTCTATTCACAATGGTTGAAATATATTTTTATCCTATCAAAAAGCACCAAAAGAGTCAAACGCAGACTTGATCCTTCGGGCCGCTTTTCTTACTCTTTGGCATTCTAATACGAAAAACCGCCTTTTTGGCGAAAACTAAATATTTTTCTTGCAATCAAATTTGCTTGTCATTATTATGCCCCCCAGAAAATCGGTTTAATCAGTTACATGTTTCTCCAAAAAAGGCAAAATCCATGGCTAAAACATTTCGACCAGGCACGCGCGAATCAAAAATCCTGTCAAGAATCGAATCTTCAAATGAATATGCTCGAAGAAAGGCAATAAACGCTGTAAAAGATTGTATTGATCCGCTTTGCAATGCTATTGCCATGAAGCTTGTTGAAAACAATCTCGTGGAAACCACCAACAAAAATAGCCTTGAGGAGCAGATAAAAAATTGTCTCAAAAAGCTTGCCCATGCCGAAGATTTTGATATAGACTATCAGATTGCGCCATTCAGACATATTATATCTCGCCCACATATTGTAAGCATTTATGTTACGTCTTTCGTTATAGAACAGCTTATAAATCACAAAGATATAATTGATATTTTCGGTTCTGACGAAGATATATATTCTTGTATAAACAACCAGGTAATAAAATTCCTTCCATAATGCGTCCCTCCTTTCATCCAAACCTTATCAACGGGCCATTTGATGACCCTGGACTGTTTATCCCTTTTCTTTTTGAAAAACGCGCTGTGATTTTCGATTTGGGTGATATTTATTCACTTTCATCTAGGGACATTCTCAAAATAAGCCATGTTTTTATTACCCATACCCATATGGATCATTTTGTCGGTTTTGACAGACTGTTGCGCCTGCTGCTTGGCCGGCAAAAAAACCTTTATATATACGGCCCTGAAGGTTTTATAAAAAATGTTGAGGGTAAGCTCGCAGGATACTCATGGAACCTTGTAGAAAATTTCAACAATCCATTCGTCTTACATATAACTGAGGTACATCCGGAACATCTAATTACCAGGCAGCACATATGTCAACACAAATTTCTCCCGACCAAAGAGGCTGCAAAACACCCTTTTAACGGCGTTCTGCTCAATGAACCTGCTCTGTCTGTTTCTGCCGTGATACTTGATCACAGTATCCCCTGCCTGGGATTTACCATAAAAGAGCGATTTCACGTCAATATAATAAAAGACAAAGTTATTGCTCTTGGACTTGAAATAGGCCCCTGGCTTAAAGAATTCAAAGAGGCTTTATTCAACCATAAAGATCCTGACTCGGAATTTGAAGTTAAATTTGGGAAGAAAAATAAAAAGAAATTCATCCTGGGTGATCTTTCAAACAGGATTGCCCTTATAACTCCTGGTCAGAAAGTTACATATATTACGGATGTGGTGTATAGCAAATCAAATGTGGAAAAGATCGTTAAGTTTGCAAAAGATTCGGATCATCTTTTTATAGAAGCTGCGTTTCTTGAAAAAGACAGGGATATTGCCAAAAAAAAATATCATCTCACTGCCCGGCAGGCCGGCACCTTGGCAGGCAAGGCCATGGTAAAACAATTCACACTTTTTCATTTCTCACCAAGGTATACAGGCAAAAAGTGCCTTTTGGAAAAAGAGGCAAGAGAGGCCTTTGAAAATCAGA
>DAOVDN010000110.1 GCA_030669465.1 Desulfobacterales bacterium
AAGGTAAAGCGTTTTATTGCAGAGACCCGCAGAGCTGAACAAGTTATTGAAAAGTAAGGCGGCAAAATATACCTTCAGCAACGAGAAGCTCAAAGCTCAAAGCTCAAAGCAAAAGAAGCTCAAAGCAAAAGAAGCTCAAAGCTGAAAGCTCAAAGCTGAAAACCAGCAACCAGCAATGAGAAGCTCAAAGCTGAAAGCTGAAAGCTGAAAGCTAACAACCAGCAACGAGCAACTAGTAACGAGTAACCAGAAAACCAGAAACGAGTAACCAGCAACCAGAAACGAGTAACCAGAAACGAGCAACTAGTAACGAGTAACCAGAAACGAGCAACGAGCAACCAGCAACCAGCAACGAGGAATTATAAACATATGTATGAAAGTGGTGATCTGAGAAAAGGTCTTAAAATCGAGATTGATGGAGACCCTTATGTGATTGTGGAGTTTAATTTTACCAAACCGGGAAAGGGTAAGTCGTATTATAAATGCAAGCTAAAAAACATGATGACAGGTGCTCAATTTGATCGAACATTTAGATCCAATGAGAAATTCAAAGAAGCAAACCTGGAAGAGCGTGAAATGGAATATCTGTATTCAGACAGCGGCAATTATTGTTTTATGGATACATCTACCTATGACCAGGAATTTCTTCCCGAAGATCAGGTTGGTGAGTTAAGGAAATTTTTAAAGGAAAATACTGTTTGCAATGTTCTTTTTTTCGAAAATAGACCGATCGGTATCTCGCTGCCTAATTTCGTTAATTTGAGGATTGTCAAAGCTGATCCCTGGGTAAAGGGTGATACAGCCGCCGGCAGTACAAAGCCTGCAACGCTTGAAACAGGTTATGTTGTACAGGTTCCCCCTTTTGTTGAAGAAGGTGAGCTTATACGGATTGATACCAGAACAGGTGAATATGTGGAGCGCGTGAAGGATTGAAGATTGAAGACCAGGACAATTGAAGATTGAATATTGAAGATTGAAGATTGAAGGAATTCTGTCAATTTTAATCCACAGATTACACAGATTTTCGTGAGTTATTGGGTTAAATTCCCCGAAGCTTGCTTCGTTTAGATTGTGAAAATCAGATGAGCGATACCCCGAAGCTTGCTGCGAGGTAGTTAATTTAAAATGATAGAGCGAAGCGATTCCACAAATCTTCAATCTTCAATCTTCAATCCAAGGTCTCTACAATGATCTCATGGATTGATCTTTTGTCAGATAATCCGATGGTAAATTTTATGTTCCTGTATATGAATGTTTCTCCCTTTTGCGGTATTTTTCCCATGCGCTTTAGCAGGAAACCTCCAATGGTTTCGTAATCTTCTTTTGGAAGATTTAATTCCAGACGCTCATTGATCTCTTCGATCTCCGTCCTGGCATTTACCAGGAACCGGTTTTTGCCGATTCTGACAGGGTGTTTTACTTCGTGATCGTATTCATCTCGGATTTCTCCTACAACTTCTTCAAGAATATCCTCAATCGTAATGATCCCTACACTTCCGCCATATTCGTCAACAACAATTGCAATGGAGTTGCGTGTTTTCTGAAATGAAACCAGAAGATCATCCGCTCTTTTAAGCTCCGGCACAAATGGCGCTTCCCTTATAAATCGCCCGATTTCTTCCCGGCTGTCGGAAAGGCCGAGCAGATCAGGGGCATATATTACGCCGATAACGTTGTCAATTCTCTCTTTGAATACAGGCAGCCTTGAATAACCGGTTCGACCGATTGTTTTTACGGCATCCTTTACCGTGGCGGTATCCGATATAGCAGTAACATTAATTAAAGGAACCATGACATCGGCAATATCGGATTTTGCAAGATGAAAAACCCTGTGTATGAGCTTCTTTTCTTTTCTTTTCAGATCACTCTCTTTGCCGGTGATATTTAATATCAAAGCGAGTTCCTCTCTGGTTGCAAATGGGTGTTTTTCTAAGCTTTTTCTCCCTGCACGCCTGTAAAAGAGTTTGCTGGTCCAGAAAATCAGAAATGTAACAGGTGAGATAATACGGGAGACTATCCATAGTATACGGGCGATTTTGGGCGCTATTTCCGTTGCTTTTTGCTGGAATATTGTTCTTGGAATTATTTCGCCGAATATCAAGAGGAAAGGAGAGATAATAATGATTGTTAAAAGCTCGTCATATCTTTCAAAAATAGATCCAAACCATGCTGCCGCTACAACAGAAGAGATTATCACGAACATATTTGTTCCGGTACTGGTTGTTGCCAGAAACCATTGTGGATTATCGATCATCTCCAATGCACGCCTGGCCCCACTTGAACCCTTTGCAACCTTTCGCTTGAGCCTGAGCCTGTTTGAAGATACAAGGACCATCTCAGAGCCGGAAAAGAAGGCCTGTGCCAGTATGCAAAAGCATATTACAAGTATGTTCAGCCCTGTATTCACATTCGCTCCCGGTCATGTTCGTCGTAGATTTCACCAAACAGCTCTTCTAAAAGATCTTCCATTGTGACAAGTCCGGAAACTTTGCCCTCTTTATTCATACATACGGCCATATGTATGCGCCTCTGCTTCAACGCATAAAAGAGTTCATCAACCTTTTCAGTATCTGGTACAAAATAAGGCTTTCTGCATATACCTGGCAGAAGTTTTGCCTTGCCGCTCAATTTTTTAGTATCAACTTTAAGCAGATCCTTTGCGTAAAGAATGCCCACTATATTATCGGCGCTTTCTCTGTAAACAGGAATTCTGGAATGTTTCTGTTTTACGGAATTTATTATTTCGGACGCTTCAATGTCATCAGGCAGACAGAACATCTTTTCTAAAGGGATCATGATTTCAAAGACATGAGTATCACTAAATTCGAAAACATTATGTATAAGATCCCTCTCAACACTTTTTAATTCACCTTCCT
The DNA here is from genome assembly GCA_030669465.1 of Desulfobacterales bacterium. The sequence continues at coordinate 2,877 of DAOVDN010000110.1, forward strand.
TATGGCTTAAGTCTACCATATAGCGAAAATCATCCTCCATGATTGTAGAGGGGGCTTTTTGTTTTTCAAAGCCTAATAATTTTATGATGAAATCCGAGACCTTATTGAAAATCAACCGCATTGGCGCAACCAATTTTGCAAATAAATAAATAGGCCTGGATACAAAAGGCGCAATCCGCTCATTGTGAGTTATGGCCAGGGTCTTCGGGATGACCTCGGCAAATATCAGGGTTAAGGGTGTCATGATCGCCACGGTAGCCCATTTGCCATGTTCACCAAAAAGCGATACAAAAAAATAAGTAGCGACAACAGAGGCAGCGATATTTACCATATCGTTGCCAACGAGTATTGTTACAATAAGTCTTCTTGGCCGCATAAGAAGCTTGTCTATAAGAGCGGCCTTTCCGGTTTCTCTTTTTCTTATACGTTCACGTTGAATAAGCGAAAGAGAAAAGAGAGCTGTTTCCGAACCTGAAAAGAAACCGGAAAATATAAGCAGAAAGAATATTATTCCTGCCTTAAAGATTAGTGGGATTTCCAAGATGTGCTACCTGTGTGTAATATTTTAGCCTTTTGAAAAAACGGCCCTTCAATGATATTAAACCTAAATCGCTCAACTTAGGTTAAAATAATAAGCTTTTTGTCCTTAATGCTTATTGTACAGCAGATTTTTATTTTTTCAAGCAGATGGTTGGGGGTTTGTAGAATTAGATGGAAAAACAAAGAGGTATAAAATTTGGGATTGCTATAAAATGAGACCTTTGAAAAAAGAGAACTCTACTTTTTCAGGAAAGATTTTTTCCTTGCAGAGTTTATCAAAAAAGGTTTCAAGGCCATTTATCTGTAATGGACCGAGGTCGTAGCAGAGTTTATTATAATATTTTCTGCAAATATCAATATCAAGCCCGAGCTTTGCTGAAGCTGATGCAGCGATTTGCTCGATATTTTGACTTCCTTGCTTTTTTGAACTAAGAAAAAGATCTATTATGGATGATACAGCTTCCGGTCTTTTGCCGGCAAAAGATTTTCGTACTGCCCACACGGCAAAAACAAATGGAAGACCGGTCAATTCCTTCCACATATCTCCAAGATCCAGCAGATGATCAAAGTGCATGCCCCATTTTTCTTTAAGAGCCGCATCGCCGATAACAAGGGCCGCGCCGGCATTTTTTTGTATATCTTCGGGGCGATGGATCGTTCCTCTTTCAAAGAGCGGTTTTACCTTTTTTAAGGCAAAGAAAAGCCTTAAAAGATCTACAGCAGCTTCGGATGCATCAGTTAAAATCACCTTTTTATCTTTTAGTTTATCAAAAGGATATTTGCTGGCAAGGATAACAGACATGACTTTTCCAAAACATGCAATTGAAAGGTCCGGCAACAGCAGCCATTCATTCCTGTGTCGTGCATAAGCAACAGATGAGACAGGGCTTATATCAAGCTCGCCTCTTGCCATCATGTTATTCAAGACCGATGGCGGCGCATTGACTATCTTGAGCCACGCTGGTTTTAAACCATTCTCAAACCCATAATATACAGGGGCGACATTCATGTAAGATATTCGTCCAACCCTGACAGAAGGTTCTCCGGAGTTTTTCTCAAATCTGCTTTTCATGTTATATATTAAAGTGCCTAAAGTATATTAAAGTGCCTAAAGTGCCTAAAGTTATGGTACGCCTTCGGCGTGCTAATTTTAAAGTTATAAGTGCTTTTAAGCCAGTATGTCCGGTCTGGGCCAGGGTTAAGGAAAATTCATTCATCTTATATGGGTTTGTTTATGCCATCAACGTGCCAGCAAAAAAAGGAGTTTGCAGAGCCCAGTGGCATTGGGTTATCAATTAGCACGCCGAAGGCGTACCACAAACTTTAGGCACTTTAGCTCACTTTAGGCACTTTAGCTCACTTTGGTTTCAGCATTTACAATAGCCTCCAGAAGGCTTTGGCGGCTCGAAACATCTGCCGGCACATAGACAAATGAGCCATATTTTCCAGGGGACAGGGAACCAAACCTGTTTTCAACGCCCAGTGCCTTTGCGCCATTTACTGTCGCCATTGCCAGTATTTCGGCAGGCGGCAGAGAAGGAAATGCATAAGATGCATATGCCATCTCGTCGAACATGCTTAATGACTCAGCGCTGGCCAGGCTGTCCGTGCCCAGACAAGGTTTTATCCCTGCCCGAAGCATGCCCGCAAGGTCTGGCAGCTTTTGATGAAGATTGCGGTTGCTCCTTAAACAGAGGCATGCATGAACACTGTGGCGCAAGAGTAT
>DAOVDN010000032.1 GCA_030669465.1 Desulfobacterales bacterium
TGAAAATATATTCGGAGATCAAAAATTTATAAAGGGGCGCATTCATTCACTTTCTCTTGTAGACCATAAAATCTATCTAAAGGAGTAAGAGTCCCGGGGTTAGTTCTACCTTCGGCCAATAACAACTGTGCATGCTGTTTGTGAACTATACCTATGTCGATTGATGATTGAAGATATTCTATTAATTTTATAACAAAAAGACAGAGCGAAGCGATTCCACAAATCGACAATCGACAATCATCAATCATCAATTTTTGCCTGGTTCCCATGCTCCAGCGTGGGAACCCATATGGTATGCATTCCCACGCTGGAGCATGGGAACGAGAAACTCAAACCCTTTCAAGTCAGGTCTGAACCAGGGTTATGATTTTTTATGATTTACCGGATAGCTACAATGAGAGTTAACTTTGTTTGTGCACTTTAAACCTGTCTGCGTGCTACGCACAGGCAGACAGAATCTTGTATATCCTGTTATCCTGTCAGTGTCTTTTTCAAAAGGCTAAAATGTTACATCCTGTCAAATATTTTGCCTCTCTTTTTTATGCGGCACCCTTTCCGAGGGCATCCAGCACAGTACTTCTCATTATATCGACAGGCGCTTTCTTTCCGGTCCACATTTCAAACTGAGCAGCTCCCTGATAGACAAACATCGAAGCGCCGTCTACGGTAATACAGCCGATATCTTCGGCCTCCTTTAAGAGGCTGGTTTTTATTGGATTATAAACAATATCCATGACAACCATATCCTTTTTTAAGTCTTCTCTTTGTACCGGCATTGCTTTTGTGTCTGGTGTCATACCAACAGGAGTTGCGTTAATCAGGATCCGGCAACCAATATTCCTGAACTCTGAAAGATGGTAGTAATCTACCCCAAGGTCCTTTGCCAGATTTTCTCCTTCATCTTTTAAAAGACCTAGTATCGTTAATCTTCCCCCCTCTGATACTATTCCAAAGCCTATTGCACGTGCAGCTCCGCCGGAACCGAGAATAACCACATCCTTATCTTTGATGCTTGTCTTTTCCAATAATGCATCTGTGGCGCCAAGGCAATCTGTATTATAACCAAAAAGTTTGCCCTCTCTGTTAACGACAGTATTAACAGCGCCGATCTTTAAGGCTTTCTCATCTATATTATCAAGAAATTTCATCACTTCTACCTTATGAGGTATGGTAACGCTGGCGCCCTTTACGCCAAGACCTTTTATGCCGCTGATTGCGGAAGCCAGATCTCTATCTTTTACATTGAATGCAAGATATACCCCGTTGTATCCTATGTGAGCAAACGCACTATTATGCATAACAGGGCTCAAACTATGGGATATCGGATCTCCGAGCACGCAGTAAAGAGATGTATAAGAATCTACAACAACCTGTTTCATGTTTTAGCTCCTCTTAAATTCTTCAATTCCTACCGGATATGAACCAAGGCACTTCAGATACATGCAGATACTTTTCATTCTTGCAACTGTCTCTTTTACATTTTGATCTTCTATATGCCCTTCAAGGTCCACAAAGAAAAAATAGTTCCAGTTCTCATGTTTGGTCGGCCTGGACTCCAGCTTGGCCATATTAATTCCTGCTTTGGCAATCGGTTCCAAAACCTTGTACAGAGCGCCTGGAACATGTGCTGTAGCAAACATTATCGATGTCTTATCTCTTCCTGTCCTGTGGAGCTCATCCCGTCCGATTACCAGAAATCTTGTTATATTTCTGGAAGAGTCCTCGATTCTGGATGCCAGAACCTGCAGCTCATACATATGAGCTGCTTCTCTGCCGGCAATTGCGGCAGATCCTGGCTCTTGCGATGCTTTTTGTGCAGCACGAGCCGTACTGCTGCATTCCATAAGCTTGCATTCCGGCAGATATTTTCTGATCCATCTTCGGCATTGGGCAAATGCATGTGGATGAGAATAGATTATCTTTATATCGTCAAGGGAGCCTGTTTTTGATAATAGATCATGGGATATTGTATGGTATATTTCGGCACATATCTTGAGGTCGGATTCAAAAAAAAGGTCCAGCGTATAATTTACTGTGCCCTCAATCGAGTTTTCAATCGGAACAACGCCATAATTGCAAGTCCCTTTTTCTACTTCATTAAATATGTCGCGAATGCTCGGCAGAGGAACAAATGAAACAGAATGCCCAAAATGCTTCATAGCCGCTATATGCGTAAATGTGGCCTCAGGACCCAGATATGTTACAATCTCCGGGCGTTGAATTTCACGGGATGCAGCGATTATTTCGGTAAAAACGTGATGCAGCGCATTTTTGCTTAAAGGCCCCTTATTTAGAGTTGAAAGCCTCTTTATGATTGCGATCTCACGTGCCCTGTCCACAACCTGATCACCATTTTGCTCCTTGATCCTGCCTATCTCCTTTGCAAGCAAAAGCCTCCTGTTGATTAAATCAAGGACCTTCTCATCGATCTCATCTATGGAATTTCGCAGTGAGCCTATAGGAGAACCGGAAGCGTCTGTGTTTATCTTTTCAAGATTTGTCATAATGTCATAAGAAACTACTCAAAATTAATCACGAAAACACGAAAGTACGAAAACACGAAAACACGAAAACACGAAATAAAGGACGCGGAAATCAAGTTGCTATCATTGTTTTTTTTCGTGTTTTCAGTCTTTCGTGCTTTCGTGATAGTTCTTTACTGCCCAGCTTACTTTTCCGTTATAGTTTCATCTATCTTGTAGCCGAAGTGCCTGCCCCATTCCTCAACTGCTACGAGAACCTTGTCGCCCGGCTTAAGACTTACAACCGATAGTGGCTTTCCTTCAGGATCTGTCAGCCGAATTGTTTCCGCATTTTGAAGAATGGTTGTCACCTCTTTGTCTCCAACAACCGCCTTTACAAGCATCAATGGACGTTTTTCGATCTTCAGACGTCCAACAGTGCCAACTGTCGTATTTCCCTCAAAATCGACGATCAGCACCTCATCACCGGCTGAAAGTTCTGAAAGATATCTGGTCTTTCCTCCCGGAACCCTTGTATATGCATGAACAGGTCCTGCATTGACCCTGAAAGGCCTGGGAGCAACATAAGGATTGAAAACACTTTCTGCATGAACAAGAAACAAAGCGCTGCTGCTGTTCCCAACGAGTATCCCCTGGCCCAGAGTCATCGACGTACATGTATCCACACAAACCCTGTCCCCCATCCCAACAGGGGTGATTTCTACAATCTCGGCTGTTTCAAGAGAGGTTTTATACTCACTTGTGCGAAGCAGCGAAAGAGCTTTTTTAAGCTCTATCGGATCGGTTGTATGGAAAAGTATATGGTTTACCCCTTTTTCCAGAATGCCGAATGCGGTTTGAGCCTCTTTGAGATTTCGAACCTGGGCAATAACATCTGCGCCTTTTGCTATCAAGTTCTCAAGTGGTATAATCGTCCAGTCGCTACACTCAAGAATTACCTTTTTGCTTTGACTGAGCTTGATTATTTTTTCCTCGTCCTCACCGCTTTTTATTGTAAATAAGACAACATCCTTCCCGAGTATCAAATCACCATCTTCGGAAATAGTCTCTATCCTGCCCAACTCTTTTACTTTTTTGGAAAATCCCTTTGGAACCATTATACCATCTGCTCCGCCTTCAAGAGCGGTGGTCACAATCTTCTTGTCCCACGGATCTACTTTTACCCAAATCTTTCGCATTGAATTAATCTCCAAATATAGACTTTCAGATAAATAATTTCACTGCGTTATCAGTCAAAATCCTCGACGACGTACAACTCAGTACGACTTACTCAGATTTTTCCTTCTAGCCTTGTGAAATGAATTATCTGAAAGTCTATAAAATAAGGAACAAAATCTATTCCAAAATCTTCATTGCGTCTTCCACGCTGCTTCCATCATTTACAATGGCTGAAATGGCCTTTACCATACGCGCTGGATCTCTATGCTGAAACACGTTACGGCCTATGGAAACACCGGAGCCTCCGGCATCAATAGAACCCTTTACCATTTCCAGTATCTCCCTGTCTGAATTCATTTTAGGGCCACCGGCAATTACAACCGGAATTGAACACCCGGAAACGACTTCTTTAAAGGTCTCCGCTGAACCGGTGTACGAAACCTTGACAATATCCGCTCCCATCTCATTTCCGACGCGTGCTGCGTGCTTGACAACCTTTACATCATACTCGTCTTTGATCTTCTCGCCTCTTGGATAGATCATGGCAAGAAGCGGCATGCCCCACGTACGCGCTTCATAACTTACTCTGCCGAAATCATTTAGCATCTCTTTTTCACCACCATTTCCCAGATTTACATGTATGGATACTGCATCTGCGCCAAGCTTGATAGCCTCTTCAACTGAGCAAACAAGCGTTTTGGCATTGGGATAGGGCGAAAGATTAGTAGATGCCGACAGGTGTATGATCAAACCTATATCTCTGCCCTTCTCGCGATGACCTTCGCCTACAAGTCCCTTGTGTATAACAGTGGCATTTGCCCCGCCTTCAGCTACTTTCTGAATTGCGCTCTTCATATCCTCCAGGCCGTCAATCGGGCCAACCGAAATACCGTGATCCATTGGAACAATTACGGTTTTGCCTGTATTCCTGTTTATGATGCGCTCCATCCTGATTTTTTTACCCAAAATTGTCATGATACTCCCTCCCTTAATGCAAAAAAGGCCGCAGAGTCTTTTCTCCACGGCCTTCTAAAGCAAAAAAACCGTGGGCTTAAGGTCTCCCCACGGCTTATTGCGCTTAACAAATTAGTCTCAGCGCACCACAGGCAGACCGATACTAAAATAATACCGATAATACCAAAAATTTCTGCCTGAAAAATTGTGCGCCATTTAAAATATCCTTTAAAATTCTCTGGCTGTTTATCTTATCAAACCTTAATTGTCAAGATTTTTTTAGGAATTTTTGGTTTTTATATTGACAATAGTATTGCTAAAAGAAATACTTAATTAAAATTGATGAACTGGTAAAAAGTCGAATTTGGTGAATGTGTCATTTCTCGCTTCGCTCGAAATGACAAGTTGTTGGGACTTTTTTACGAGACCATCAAAATTTATGCATAGAAAAGTGTTTGCCGGTATCAATGCTGCTGGCGATAATATAAGACCTTAATAAAAGGAGGTTGAAATGACAAAAGTGGGTATTGTCCGTTGTGAAAAAAATATAGATCGATGTCCCATGACTAGCTGTTTTCAATGTTTAAGGGAGAAAAAAGAAGCATTTTCGATATATGATGAATGCATATTAGCAGGTGTTTTTACTTGCCACTGTCCCGGTGATGTTGCTATTAAATTATCTAAAATACTTAAATCCAAGGGAGCAGAGGTAATTCATTTCTGTACATGCGCCTTTGCTAAAAAAACCGATAAAGGTTGGATTATGGAAGATGGTGGATTCTGTGAACATATTGACGACATCATTGAAAGCGTTAATAAAGAAACAGGTATTCCATGTGTGAAGGGAACAGCACACCTTCCTAAAAACTATAGTGTCAAGACTTGGGATTAGTTTTGCTTTTGCGCAGACTGTGCTGCACTCATGTCGGAAGCGTTGATATTACAACAGCAGACAGGCTCAGGCAAGGCAAATGAAAATAGCATTTATCCATTATCATCTCAAAACCGGGGGGGTAACAACTGTTTTAAGGCAGCAGGTAGAAGCTGTCCGCAAAACCGGCGGGGTTCTTGTTCTGACCGGAGAACCGGGAACATTCGACTTTCCGGCAGATATTGTCCATATTCCGGGTCTCGGTTATGATCTGCTGTCCGAAAATATATCGGATCCGGAGAATGTAGCTGAATCCGTATGTAAAGCGATTTTTTCAAAATGGAAAGACGGATGCGATATTCTTCATGTCCACAACCCCACCCTTGCAAAAAACAAAAATTTTTTAAAAATCCTCAAGGCGCTGCAGAAAAGGAAAATAAAACTTTTTTTGCAGATACATGATTTTGCTGAAGACGGACGTCCACTGTCATACTTTTCCGATGAATATCCATCAGACTGCCATTACGGAGTAATTAACTCGCGCGATTATAATATACTGCTCTCAGCGGGCTTAAAACCGCAAGGTGTGCATCAGATTCCCAACCCTGTTACTCCGTTTCATTTCAAACGCAAATCCGTTGCTCCCGAAAACCGCGTGCTCTACCCTGTCCGTGCCATAAGGAGAAAAAATATTGGAGAAGCGATCCTTTTATCCCTGTTTTTTATCAACAAGGAAAGCCTTGCCATAACACTTCCTCCAAACAGTCCGGTAGATATAAAAAGCCATGCCGGATGGAAAGAGTTTGTAAGAAAAAAAAATCTTAATGTAAAATTTGATGTCGGTTTAAAAAATGATTTTACAGATCTTGTCATGTCTTCAAAATTTATTATTACTACGAGCATAACCGAAGGGTTTGGTTTTTCATTTCTTGAACCATGGACTGCAAAAAAGATTCTCTGGGGAAGAAAACTTAGCAATATATGCCATGACTTTGAAAAGAACGGGATTGAGCTTGATCATCTTTATACAAGGCTCCTTGTTCCAATTGAATGGATTGGCAAAGAAAAGTTATATAAGGTATGGAATTTGTGTATTTTAAAAATCTGCGCCCTGTTCAACCACAGCATCAATGAAGAAAAGATAGCAAAATCTTTTGCAATAGCTACGAAAAATGACAATATTGATTTTGGACTGCTCGATGAAGGATTTCAAAAACAGATAATTTCCCGTGTATTATCAGGCAAAAAGGATAAAGAGAGGCTTATCGGTCTTAATCCCTATCTTTCACGCCCCGGGGATATACCAAATAAAAATGAGCTGATACAAAACAACATGAATGCTGTGCTGAATAATTACAACAAAACAATTTACAGGAAAAAACTTTTTGAGATTTACTCAAGAGTAATCAAAGATTCAGTGCACCAGAGTATAAATAAGAATATCCTCCTTTCAGAGTTTTTGAATCCGGAACAATTCAGCCTGCTCAAATGGAGCGATTATGAATAAAGACCTTATCTCAAAATATATAACTCCGCTTTCACCACTTCCCACCTCTTTAAATCAGAGTGGAAATTTAAAAGAAAATATTAAATGCCTGCTCTTCGATGTTTATGGCACATTGTTTATCAGCGGATCAGGCGATATAGGTATTGCAAAAAAAAATCTAAGGGAAACAGAAAAACTTGATCAATTGCTGGTCAAATTCAAAATCAACAAAAATTCCGGGGCCATTTTAAAAGATTTTTTTGCTTGTATTGAAAAAAAACATAAAGAACTAAGAGAAAAGGGAGTAGACTTTCCGGAAGTCGAAATAGACCGCATATGGATGAAAGTTCTTAAAAATAATAATATGGATACTGTCAGGGAGTTTGCCCTTCTATTTGAACTGATTGTAAACCCTGTATATCCCATGCCTCATCTAAAAGAGCTGCTTTCTGCATGCAAAAAGAGAAAGATACCAACAGGCATCATCTCAAACGCCCAGTTCTACACTCCATATCTGTTTAACTGGTTTTTGGACTCAGATATGGAAGGGCTTGGTTTTCATTCTGATCTTATCATTTTTTCATACAGGTTCGGATATGCAAAACCATCAATATTTCTGTTTCAGGTTGCTGCTGAAAAACTCAAAAATATGGACATTACGGCAAATTCAGCACTTTACATTGGCAATGACATGCTAAAGGACATCTATCCGGCAAAAAAGGCAGGATTTAAAACAGCTCTCTTTGCAGGAGATGCAAGATCATTGAGGCTTAGACAGGATGATCAGGAATGCAAAAACCTATCCCCTGATCTTGTTATAACAGATCTTATTCAACTCCTTGATTATATATGAGAGGAAACAAACATTGAAACTGCGTATGATATTGTTTTTGTTTTTTTTGTTCTTTCTTGCAGATTCAGGATGGACAGAGGAAGCTGGGGAAGAGTGGTTCAAAAAGGGAGTTAAAAGCATTGAAGCGGAAAATTATAAGGAGGCTGTTTACTGCTTCAAAAAAACTATCGATCTTTATCCCAACCATGTGCCCAGTTATAGCAACTTAGGCTATCTTTATAATATTATGGGCAAGTGGGATGAGGCAATCGAAACATATAAAAAGGCCCTTGCTATAAATCCTAACGATGTTCGTATCCATCACGACCTTGGATTTTCATTGTATAAAAAAGGGTATCCTATTCAAATTTCCTGGTATCTGATCAGATTGATAGAATAAAGGCAAAGAAAATCATAAAAAAATTGTCATAGGGGTAGACACAATGGAATAGTGGTGTTACTATAAAAATATGAGCCTTCCAGAAATAAAGGAAATCCTTCACAAGATAGATATTCGCCCTGGCGAGGTTGATAATAGAAAACTGACAGAGGTGCTGCCTATTCTTTTTCAGCTCATTGAACGTTTGAGTCAAGAGAATGAAAAATTAAAGGCAGAGAATCAGAAGCTGCGGGACGAAATCAGTTTGCTGAAAGGAGAACAGGGCAAGCCCAAGATACGAGGCAATAAAAAGCCGGGCGAAAACATATCTTCCGAAAAAGAGAGAAAGAAAAGGAAGAAGAAAAAGGAGAAAAAGTCAAAAGCAAAAAAGCACAAAATCAAAATAGATCGAACCGAGGTATGTAAAGTTGATCGATCCAAACTGCCTCAAGATGCTGTATTCAAGGGACATGAGAGTGCCATTGTTCAGGAAATT
>DAOVDN010000061.1 GCA_030669465.1 Desulfobacterales bacterium
CGGGATGCTTAAACGCAGGCAGTACGAAATCGACAGCCGTCATCCTTTTATTATTATTGATCCAAACAAGTGTATATTTTGCCAGCGTTGCAAGAATAGCTGTGAATATGGCGCATTGGAGCTGACCGGGACAAATTTTGACAATAACGGACTCCCTGAACAAATCTCCATAATTATTAATGAAAAGTGTGTTTCTTGCGGCGCTTGCGTAGATGAATGTCCGGCCGGCGGTCTGGCAAAAAAATCGATCTCCTTTCCTGTTGGCCCTCATGAAATCAAAAAAGTCAAAACAGTCTGCCCGTTTTGCGGTTGCGGATGCACCATTGACTTGAACATGAAAGGAGACTCAATTATTGAAGTAACTGCTAATCCTGAGGATAGCCCCAATTTTGGGAATCTCTGCGTCAAGGGGAGGTTTGGAAGCGATTTTATTCGTCATCCAGATCGATTAAAAAAACCGCTCATCCGCAAAAGGGGGTATTTTTGGGAGGTAAGCTGGGAAGATGCGATATATCTTGTCGCCCAAAAACTTTTGGAAATAAATGATAAATCCGGTCCTGATAGTTTAGCTGGTTTGAGTTCGGCTAAGTGTACCAATGAGGAAAATTATCTCATGCAAAAATTTATGCGCACAGTGATCGGCACAAACAATGTTGATCACTGCGCGCGGCTCTGTCACGCATCCACAGTGGCCGGTTTGGCCGCATCGTTTGGGAGCGGAGCCATGACGAACCCTATAGCCGATTTCAAAAAGGCTGACGTAATCCTCCTTACAGGAAGCAATCCCACTGAAAATCATCCCACCATAGCCCTTTGGATGATAAAGGCCATACAAGAAAACAAGACAAAACTGATTGTGGTCGATCCTCGTGAAATAGAAATAGTGCAGTATGCCGAAATCTGGCTGCGTCCAAAGCCTGGTACGGATGTGGTCTGGTTAAACGGCATGATGTATGTAATTATAGATGAAGATCTATATGATATCTCTTATGTGGCTGACAGAACAGAGAACTTTACGGCCTTGAAAGAGACGGTGATGCAATACAACCCGGAATTTGTTGAACAGGTTACCGGCATACCCGCAAAAGATCTTATCAGGGCTGCGCGTCTTTATGCCAAAGCCGGAAAAGGATCTATTGCATATGCTATGGGTATTACCCAGCATGCATTCGGCACCGACAATGTTAAATCGATTGCCAATCTTGCCATGTTGTGCGGAAACGTAGGAATCGAAGGAGGCGGAGTTAATCCGCTGCGAGGCCAAAACAATGTGCAGGGGGCCTGCGATATGGGCGCCCTTCCAAATGTACTCCCTGGTTACCAGTCTATTTCCGATCAGGAGGCCGTCGGGAAATTCGAAGAAGTCTGGGGCAGGAAACTTCCGCCAAAACCAGGCCTGACTCTAACAGATATGTGGCCCGCTATTCTGGAAGGGAAGATAAAAGGGATGTACATCATGGGAGAAAACCCTGTTGTTAGCGATCCCAACTCAAAACAGGTAGAAGCGGCTCTGAAAAAATTAGACTTTCTTGTGGTTCAGGATATCTTCATGACAGAGACGGCAAAGCTAGCCAATGTAGTCCTTCCTGCTGCCAGTTTTGCCGAAAAAGACGGCACCTTTACCAATACAGAAAGGCGGGTCCAACGGGTGAGGAAGGGATTGGACCCGCTGGGGGATTCCAGACCCGATTGGAAGATTATCTGCAACCTGTCTGAAAAGATGGGCGCGCCTATGAATTACGATGACCCTGAAGAGATCATGGAAGAAATCGCCCGTCTTGTCCCGATTTACGGCGGGATTCACTACGAACGCCTCAATAAGAATGGCCTTCAGTGGCCGTGTCCAAACTGGGAACATCCAGGCACGCCGTATCTGCATAAAGGTAGTTTTGCCCGTGGAAAAGGATTGTTTCAATCAGTGGAATTCATCCTCTCCGATGAACTTCCGGATGAAGAATATCCTTTTCTTCTTTCAACAGGAAGAGTCCTTTACCATTACAACAGCGGCACCATGACCCGCAAGGTGGATGGGCTGCATACGGTTTTTCCTGAATCGATCATTGAGATTAATCCGTTGGATGCAAAAAAAAAAGGGATAGCAGACGGAAGTATAGTCAAGATAAAATCGCGGCGAGGAGAGATTGCCACGCGCGTCCGTCTTACCAAGAGAAGCCCGGAAGGAATTGTCTTTATTCCATTTCATTTTGGGGAAGCAGCGGCCAATATTTTAACCAGCGACACCCTCGACCCGGTCGCCCGAATACCGGCATTCAAGGTCTGTGCGGTTAGGGTGGAACCGGCGGGTAAAGATTAGTTAGCAACCAGCAAAACCTCCGACCTCTGTTTCTTCATCTTTTCCCATTCGATGTTCGATGTTCATTTTTTTTCTGTGCCTTCACCGAGCGAAAAAGCGAGAGATCAGTATGGGGAAGAAACCTGGCAGCGTTGAATCTGTTCATGAATTCCTGATTTACATTTAACTCAAGATAGGTAATGCGGTCTCTGATATTATCGATCTCATCTAAACACTCACTCGATGTAAGCGCCATGCTTGCTCCGCCAATAGAGCTGTTATTGAGGGATTTATAACGGTCAATCGGCAAATCAGGAAGCATTCCAATAGAGATGGCCGACCTGGGATTGATAAAAGATCCAAAGGTGCCTGCTACATAAAATGTCGAAAGATCCTTAAAAGAGATTCCAACAGAAGATGTAATAGTCTCAAGTATTGTATACATGGCGGCCTTGGATCTGATAATACTGTCAATGTCTGCATGACTTATAGTAAGGTCTGACCCTGTGGCGGAATCTTTTGCAAATACCACCACAAGATACCTGATACCATCTTTCTCCTTTAGTCTGTTGCCGCATATCGAGGGCGCCAACTTGCCCTTGATGTCGATCATGCCGCAAAGAAAAAGGTGGGCTGCAAGGTCTATCAGACCTGAACCGCAAATCCCTTTAGGCGGCATGTTGTCAATGGTATGTAATCGAATATTATAAGTATCATGATCAATCACAACTTGATCAATTACAACCCGATCAATCACTCCGGGGCCCGCCATCATACCCATCCCGGTTACCCCGCATTCCAGGGCAGGGCCTGCTGCTCCGGCACAGGCAATAAGCCAGTCTTTATTTCCTAATACAACCTCTGCATTTGTCCCAACGTCAACCAAAATGGCTGTATCCTCTGTTTTGTTTAAGCCGGAAAACAGAATTCCTGCGATCAGGTCTCCACCAAAATAGCTGCCGACATTTGGGAAGATCAGAACTCTGGCCATAGGATTAACCTTGATTCCCAGCTCTTTTGCTTTTATCAGTCCGGGTTTGTTTATAACCGGAATATATGGCTCACGTATTATCCAGTGAGGACTAAGACCCATGAAGAGATGGGTCATGGCTGTATTGCCGGCCACAGAAAGGGAGTATATGTTATACGGCTTTATTTTACAGGAATCGCATAATCTTATGATCATTCGGTTAAGACCGTCGATAATCATTTTGTTGAGCCTGTCCAGCCCTCCATCCTGGTCCGCAAAGTGTATTCTTGTCAATATGTCGGGCCCTACGGATATTTGAGGATTGTCAAAAGATGTTTCGGCCGGAATCAGGCCTGTTGAAAGATCTATAAGGCGCAAGACAATCCTGGTAGTGCCGAGATCAACGGCCAGGCCGTATATGGGACTTGTATCCTGAGGATGCGCGACCCCTGTAATAAGCCATCTTTTCCGATCCTTGAAAAGGATGCAGTCAACATTATATTCGCATCTCCTTAAAAGATCCGGCAACCTTTTTAATAAATAAAGGTCTATATCAACGGCATCGGTATTAAGCCTGGTTTTTAATTCTCCTATAAGCCGATCAGCATCTGCAGTATTATTTTGCAAAGTTGGGGGAGTGATGGAAATATGTCTTATCCAGCCTGTGTTGTTTTCATTCATCGCGGATTTCCCACTGGGCGCACAGGCAGAGCCTTTCTTCAAAAAAATGCAGGAGTACTCTGGCGTTCATAGTCATCAGGATTTTGGTCTCACAGGCATTTTCCGTGTCTTCTGCAGAGCCTGACAGCAGAAGCGATTAGCTCGCCGGTCAGAACATAGGAGTCATTCATTCTTCACTCTCCATTAAATTCTGTCAAGAATGAACGGGCTGTTGCCCGAATCGGAATTCAATTACAATTTCATCCCCAAATAAAATCGGTTAAAGGGCTTTTGACTTCATACTAAAGTTGATCTTACTTTGCACTAACAGAAATTTGGAAACTCATTATCTCGACCTTTCTCCGCCCCTAAATCCCACCCTCAGAAAAGGGGGACTCTTCCGCCATTCCCCCTTTTTTTTAAAGGGGGGCAGGGGGGATTTCTTCAGTTCCCAAATTTCTGATTAAAAATGTCCGCCTATTGCTGATGCAGAAAGTTTGGTTCTTTTCCGGGCTTCGATTCGGGCTTTGAGTCTTGGGAATTTATTCATGTCTGTATGCGGCAAAAAGAGGGAGGCAATATAATTATTCATATATGATGCTGTTTCCGACAGCTCAAAATTCGTCATCTTCCTCGTTACCTCTACCACGTCTTTTCTTATATGGTTTGCCAGACAGCCCATTGTCGCGCCGGTAAGTGATCCATTGCCGATAAAAACAACCTTATCCGGATCTATTTCAGGCAGCAGACCAATTGTAATTGCCTTTTCCAGGTCCACATAACTTCCAAACCCACCTGCCAGAATAATACGGTCTATATCATGAATGGCGAGACCGACCTCCCCGAGAAGGGTCATACAACCGCTGAACATAGCGCCCTTTGCCCTGATAAGATTATCGATATCAGGTTCGGTAATAACAATATCCCTGTCTATATGTGTAACATCCGCCCTTGCAAGCACGTACTCATATACGCCATTATTTTGCCGGATACGGTCTGTATGAAGACTGCGATTGAACTTGCCAAGGTTATCAATAACACCCATCTCAAACATTGTAGCCACAATATTGATAAGACCGCTGCCGCATATTCCTTTTGGCCGGACATTTCCTATGGTTATATTCATCGGCTCAAGCGTAAGAGGGTCTATGGAAAAATCTTCAATCGCCCCATTGGTGGCGCGCATTCCGAATTTTATGCCGCCCCCTTCAAAAGCCGGGCCTGCAGAACATGCCGCACATGCAAGCCACTCCCTGTTGCCGATCACAATTTCGGCATTTGTGCCGATATCCATATACAGGGTAAGCTTCTCAGAACAATACATTCCTGATGCCATTATACCGGCAACAATATCGCCTCCCACATAACTTGATATCTCAGGATATATCAATGTTGTAACATGCTCGCCCAATGCCATGCCCAGATCAACAGCCTTAATCGGCGGATACAACGCTGAAGCAGGCACATATGGCGAACGTCTGATGTATTTTGGGTCAACCTTCAGCATAAGCTGAATCATCGTTGTATTGCCCGCCAATGTAACGAGTAAAATCTGTTCAGGGTCAATTCCAGCGTCATTAATTATCTTGCGCAGTATATTGTTGGTGGTCTCTAAACTAACCTTATGAAGTTTTTCAAGCCCTCCTGGTTTTTCCGCATATATCAGCCTGGTGATTACGTCTTCCCCAAAACCTATCTGTTTGTTAAAATCACCGTAATCGGCCATAACTTTGCCTGTATTTAGATCTATCAGCCGGCCATAGATAGTTGTAGTACCGATATCCATAGCAATTCCATAGCAATTGCCGCTCGTATCGCCGGGCTGGACATTGACGACATGAGTCTTTCTGCCGGCCTCGACAGGACGGGCAAGTGTAACGGTTATTTTAAAATTATCTTTCCTGAAAACACCCGGAATTTTACGGATAACCGGCAGGTCAACGACAAGACGATGCTCATTGAAATTTAGTTTCAGGTAATTAACAAGTCTTGCAACATCAGGCAGGTTGTCTTTTGCAGAAGGCTCAGGTAGTTGAATATACCTCTTTTCAACAGGGGGCAGAAAACGGCCGTTTTGCCTTAACTGTTCAAAATCCATTTCCATGATACGGCTGGCTCGTCTCGGAGTGCTCTGCATGTTAAGCACGCTTGCATCAACATCCGATTCCACAGGTATGCGTACAACTATGTCGCTCTTTACATTACTCAAACATGCCTGCCTGTATCCTGCCGCGCATTCTTCCCGGCTTAACTTTTCTGTTATTCCTCCATCAACATGTCCCTGTTCAATGATAACGCGACACTTACCGCATACACCCTCCCCTCCGCATGATGCATTAATATGAACCCCTGCCTCCATGGCAGCCCTGAGAAGATTCTCTCCATCCCTTACGGTTATTTTTTTATTGTGAGGCAAAAACAAAACAGTGTGGTTGATCATGTCCGGCTCCATTTTACATCTATTTTAATTCATCGAATCGGCAGCTAAGTGTAAGAACATCGCCATCAAAAAAGGTTTTGATTTCGTAAGGCAGGCTTTTAAACAGCCTGATCATTGCCTGGTTTTGCGGCGAAGTATAGGCTATCAAGCCGGCAATTCCGTTTTCACGCGCAGCTTCGGAAAGTT
>DAOVDN010000157.1 GCA_030669465.1 Desulfobacterales bacterium
AGATCTTTCTATCTTTACCAAAAAGGTTGAATAAAGCAATGGCTTGATGATGCTGGCTTTCCGTGGAATGGAAAATTTTATAGAGATCAATCGATTGATTGAAGGTCAGCGCCTCACTATAACCATATTGATAGAGAAGAACAGTCATGGACTCAGAGATAATAAACCAACAGGTATGGATAATGATTCGATTTTCCTTGATTTCTTTAAAGAGTTCCAAGGCGCGTTTGTGCTTTGTGTCCTTTTTTGAAAATAAGGCAATAAAGAAACTGGCATCACAGTAAACCGCATCAAAGCCTTTAAGGGTTTGCATTGTTGCTTCCATACAAGATAGATTTATAGTTCTCAGCTACTGCCCGTAATTTTTCTTTTGGTTCCGGCAAACCGTTAATAGAGTCTAAAACTATATCATAACGATCCATTTCTCCTATTAACTCAATGCGGACATATGCCTTACCTCTTTTGTTAACCCGCAAGGTTTCACCCGGCTTTAACAGCTTATCCAGTTGGGTCAGCTTAGATCGGGCTTCACTAACTTTCATTTTTAATACTGAATTTCCCATGGCAACACCTCTCTAATTTGTACAAATTAGATATCAAATTGACATATTCTGTACAGATTGTCAAGATAAAATTAGGGGTAGGGCGAATATCCTGTCTGCATCCACCTGTCATCGACCTTAACCTGTGATCCTGGGTTAATAACAAAAAATCTTGACAGCGAACTTTTCTTTTGTTAGGGGAACCTAAATTGTTTAGTGATATCAAACCATAAAGGGATGTCTTACGGTTTTCCGTTTCAAGCGAGAAAAAGTGAAGGCGTAACTTGGATTGCATAAAACATCTGAGTTACGCTTTTTGTTTTTTCAGAAGAAATGAGCTGAAGGGATATAATATCAGCCTGCGCCACTCCGAGGCAAAACAGATGGAAAATTACATTGAAGTAAAGAACCTTTGTCATAGCTACGGTAAACATACTATTTATAAGGACTTAAGCTTTACCGTCAAGCGTGGAAGAATATTCGGCCTGCTCGGTAAAAACGGAGTAGGAAAGACCACTTTAATTAATATATTAATGGGGTTTTTGCGTCCGGTTTCCGGCAGATGTCTGGTATTTGGTGAAGATTCCCATAATTTATCCCCGGCAACACGAGAAAAGATCGGCCTTCTTTTTGAAGGACATCTTGCATACGAGTTCATGAGTATCAGCCAGATCGAAAAATTTTATTCATCATATTATCCTAAGTGGAACAGGGATATTTATTACGGCCTTGTGGAAAAAATGGGATTGTCCCATAATCATAAAATTTCCAAAATGTCCTGCGGTCAACGGTCTCAGGTCGTTTTGGGGCTTACCCTCGCCCAGAACCCCAAACTCATGATTCTTGACGATTATTCCATGGGACTGGATGCCGGATACCGCCGCCTTTTCCTCGATTTTTTAGTTGAATTCGTGAAAGAGGGCAACAGGACAGTATTCGTCACTTCTCATATTGTCCAGGATTTGGAGCAGCTCGTTGATGAGGTTATTTTCCTGGAAAAGGGTGGAAATATCCTTCAGACCTCTCTTGAGCTGTTTATGGCCGGGTTCAGGCAATACCGGTTTGAGTACAACGAACGGAAACATATTCCAACCAACAATAAAATAATACACAATGTCGATATTGTGGGCAACCGTTGCAGCGTGTATTCATTTGAATCCCTGGAGACGGTTGATGCTTATCTCAAAGAAAGCGGTCTGGTTTGTTCCGTGCTTGAGGATGTACCCATGTCCCTTGAAGACGCGTTTATCGGTCTGACAGGTAAATATTAATGAAGGGGCGCATGACTGCATCAACTCTTTACAAGGAATGGATGAAAATGCGCTTGTACTGGGGTATTGCACTTGCCTGTAATATTCTCGTTTTTATCTATATCTATGTTGAAACAAGACACATGTTCGTTCTCGAACATGCTGAAATGGTCTGGTATCAGGTCATTCATATCCATACGCTCTTTTATGAGCAGATAAAATATCTGCCCCTTGCCACAGGTATTGTCTTAGGCGCCGCGCAATTTATTCCCGAAATACGCAATCGTCGTCTTCGCCTCTCCCTGCATCTGCCGGTAAGGCCTCATGTCCTTGTGCTTTCCTATCTGCTGATCGGTCTTGTGGTCGTTGGCGTCATCTGCCTTGTGGATATTCTCCTGCTTTACTTGATCGCGGGTATTTTCTTTCCGGTCGAGGTGGTGGTTCGCACCATGCTCACGATTCTCCCGTGGCTTTTGGCGGGCCTGGTTTCATTCCTGGGCACGTCGCTTGTTGTGCTGGAACCAGAGTGGCCGAGAAAGATATTTTGCCTTGCAGTTTCCTGTGGGTTTGTCTGGCTCTTTTTTCAAAGCAACATTCCTGGTAGCTACACTCCCGTCATCGGCAAGCTGACCCTGGCCTCGCTTTTCTTTATTCCGGCTATTGCTTTATCCGTCTTTCGTTTTCGAAACAGAGGTTGAAATATGCACCAAAAGTTATCGAGATATGCACTGATAACCTTGTCTATTCTTGTCATGAGCGTCTACCTTCCAATGCTTTATCAGAAGGTTTTTGTGGCCAAGACCGGCAGGACGCATCTGTTTTACAGCCCGGTGATTAAAAAGTTTGTATTCCGGGAGATGATCAAGGATCATCGTTTTCTAACCCGGGACGAGACAGGCAGAGACCTTGACCGGAAAACCTTTGAAAGCCTCATACCATTCATCTATTATAAAAACATGGAACTGTGGGGCCTGTTGCCGTTTGAAATCAATGGCCAAAGCTTTGACAAGGAAACCATCAAAGCAAACAGGCAGGTCACTGAACTCCAGCCGCGCATGATCGTCGATCGTTTCCCGCAGGACGGAATATACCCGCTCATCGAATCACAGCCGGATCAGGCCCTGCTTGTTTTCCCGGAAGACAGGTTCCGGATAACTGACCGAATGGAGTTTGTTAACGCCGACAGAAACACCGTGGATGAGGCATTGAGCCGTGTCTTTACCGATGCGCTTAAAGACGCGGGCTTTAAGTTTCCAGCGCGACTTATTGCCGGAAAAGGAACAATTTTAAAGCCCTTTGATGAAGGGTATTTTGTGGTGGACGCTGCGGGGGCGCTTTTCCATATCAGACGGGTCCGGGGGAAACCGCTGTGTGTGCGCACACCCATTCCCGCAGACCTTGGAATCAGAAGCATCAGAATCTCGGAAAACAGGAGAAAAGAGTTTTACGGCATGCTGCTTACGAACGACGGCAAACTTTTTCTTATCTCCTACGACAACTACAGGCTTATTCCCTTGCCCGTGGATAGTTACAACCCTGACACCATGACATATAAACTGATCATAAATCCGCTTTACAGGACGGCTGTTTATTCCGACAAAACCATGATCTACGCAACTGCCATGACACAGGACCATAAGATAATTGCCGGCTATAAGCGGGCTATGCAGACGTCAAGACAAACACCAGCCAAAATCTTTTATTCTGCATGCTTTCCATTTTCCGTTCAAATTAAAGATCATACAAGCAATTACATGACCTTTGACCTTGTCTTAAATGGCCGGAAAGGTTTTATCGGCATTGGAATTTCGGTCATTATTTATTTTATATTTGTGTGTGTTTGCAGGCTCGATTTAAAAGTGCTATGGCCTGATTTTGTTGTTATTGCGCTTTCAGGCATCTACGGACTAATTGCGGTCGCGAGTGTCAGGCCTGATCCATGAACATATCTCCGAC
>DAOVDN010000020.1 GCA_030669465.1 Desulfobacterales bacterium
CGGGCATGCCTCGATCGAGTCGGGTATGGAGGCCATGAAATTAGGTGCTTATAATTATGTGATGAAACCTTGTGATATCGACGAACTGCTTATCAAAACCGGCGATGCTTACCAACACAAGCTGCTCAGGGAAAAGAAAAAGTAAATATCGGCATCTTTCATTACAGATAAAAAGTAGTTGACACTCTTCATCGTCATTTCGAGGAGTGAAACGACGAGAAATCTTATAAACCAAACGCTTAAAGATTTCTCGCTTCGCTCGAAATGACAAAAAAGTGTAAACTGGCAAATGAAGGATGCCTAAATATCCACGCCCAGAGGACGTGGCTTTATATGACATTGTAAAAAGGCAGTGTTGTTTTAAGATCTATGCTCAACTCATAATCACTTGAATCAGGAACTCTTTTAATATTAAATTTTAATTTTCGCCCCAATGCAAGCATCTGGGTGTTTTCAGACAAAACAAGTCCCCATACTTTTTCAATCTTGCGTTTTGCGGCAATTGACAAACAACGCTTGAGCAATTCCGCTCCAATACCTTTCCCCTGCCACGGATCTCCGACAAGGATGGAAAATTCCGCATGTTTTCGATTAACTTCGATAATTACACGGGCAACTCCGAGCATTCTTTCGCCGGATTCCGATTCTAAAAGAGCTACAAGCGCAATTTCCCGATCATAGTCAATTTGAGTAAACCTGGCAAGCATACTATGAGGAAGATGCTTCAGAGGACTAAAAAATCGATTATACACACTACGAGGAGAAAGAGATTCAAAGAGCTCCACCAAAAGAGGAGCGTCCTCAGGTCTTATGGGTCTGATGAACAACTTGCCGACCCCTTTACATGCTATTTGCATTTCATACTGGTTGGGGTAGGAACTTATAACCAGATGAAGAGGCGACGGAATCTGAGAAGGCTTCAAAAGTATTCTGGCATCAACAGCACAAACATCGTTTCCGGTGACAATCAGCGGGTTGATATCGAGCTGCTCGATCTCCGGAAAATCCGCTACAAGCTGGGCTAAGCGAACCAAAATTTCTTCAAGCAACATCAAATTTGCCGGTGGCCGGTTCCTGTACCCTTTAAGCAGATGATAAACCTTTGTTTCTTCCATAAGTCTTCTGGCCAGCAAGCGGTTCAATGGTGGAAGAGCAATTGATCGATCTTTAATGACCTCGGTCATGATCCCTCCCATTCCAAAGAGAATCACAGGGCCAAAATCCCGATCCTTTTTTGATCCCATAATGAGTTCATAATCAGAATCTTTGAGCATGGGCTGAATCGTTACCCCCTCAATGCCGGCCTCTGGATTGTATGCCCGTGCGTTTGTCATGACCCTGTTAAACGCATCAAGCACCTCAGGCCCATTCTTCAGATCGAGCTGAACCCCGTTAGCCTCGGTTTTGTGTGTGATATCTCTGGAACAGATTTTCATGACAACAGGAAAGCCGGTTTCTTGAGCTTTTTGCAGCGCTTCTTCAGCCGAAGCCGCGACTTCTGTTCGATTGACAGGAATCCCGTAAGCAAAAAGCAAGGCCTTAGCCTCCACTTCCGTGAGAACGAAATTTTTCGTTTCAAGCGCTCCCTGGATTATTGTTTGAGCTTTTTTGCGATCAAATTCTACCTTGTGCGGAAGTTTGGATGGAATCTCCTGGAGCATTTCAATGTTTTTGGAATAACGATAAAGATCCATAAACGCCCGGACAGCGCGCTCTGGTGTATCAAACGTTGGAATGCCCGCTTGATTAAAAATTTCCCGTCCTCTTTCCACACCAGGCCCGCCAATCCATGAAGTAAGGACAGGGCAGGATTTTTTCTGAAGTAGACCGGCGAGCAACTCCGCTACAGAGGTTGGATCTGCCAGAGATGCAGGTGAGAGCATTATCAAAAGCCCGCTTACTTCATGAGCATTCAGGCAGACTTCCACCACCCTCTTATAGCGCTCCGGAGAAGCATCTCCCAGAATGTCAACAGGATTTGCCCGGCTCCAGTAAGGGGGAAGGATTTCGTTTAATTTATTGATTGTGTCTGAGCTTAAGCGTACAGGCATTACACCATAATCGGAAAGGGCATCGGCAGCCATCACTCCTGGACCACCGGCATTGGTAATAATAGCCAGCCCGGGACGCAAGGGCCGAGGCTGTTTGGCGAGAAGTTCCGCACAATCAAAGAGCTCTTCAAAGGTTTTGACACGAAGAATTCCTGCCCGCTTAAATGCTGCATCATAAACAGCATCTTCTCCGACAAGAGCCCCTGTATGAGAAGCAGCGGCCAGGGCCCCTGCCTGCGTACGTCCTGCTTTAAGAGCAATAATCGGTTTTACCCGTGATACTGCCCGGGCCGCGCTCATAAAATTTCTGAGATTGCTTAAGTTCTCAATGTACATTACGATACTGCTGACTTCAGGATCTCCGCCAAGATAATCAATCATGTCTCCGAAATCGACATCCAGCATCGAACCGAGACTCACAAAGTAGCTGAACCCAATCCGCTCTCCGATCGACAGGTCAAGAATAGAGACACAAATTGCGCCGCTTTGAGAGATAAAAGCCATCTTTCCCGGAAGAGGCATGCAACTTGCGAAACTGGCATTGAGTTTAGGCCGGCTGTGAATAATTCCAAGACAATTAGGGCCGATGATGCGAAGACCTGATCGCTCTGCCTCTTTTTTGATGGCATCCTCCAGCTCTCTGCCCTTTGCTCCGGTTTCCTTTCCGCCCGCAGAAATGATAACTATTCCCCCAACTTTGGCCTCTGCGCATTCTTTGACGATTTGCGGCGCCAGAGCGATCGGCACGGCAAGAATCACAAGATCAATCCGGGACTTAAGATCCAGGACCGAAGGGTGGGTTGGAAGCCCCCAAATGGTTTTATGATGCGGGTTTATTGGATAAACTTCTCCCGGATATTCCACATGAATCAAGTTGCGCATGATGGCGGAACCAATGCTCCTCTCTCTTTCACTGGCCCCAATAACCGCAATAGATTCCGGCTGAAATATTTTGTCTAAATTATCAACACCCATAATTGGTTGAGTGGTCGAGTAGAAAATTAGTCGAGTAGTCGAGTGGTTGAGGCCAGCGTTGGGTTTCGCTTTATATGAATCGAATCATTCAAATCGTAGGTTGGGTTGAGTGTAACGAAACCCAACATGATATGGACAATGCTCAACCCAACCTACACACTGATAGTGAAGAAAAGCAATGCAATATGTGGCATCGAATCCTCCACTACTCCACTACTCCACTACTCCGTGAACGGATACAGTTTATTAAACTTTGTAAGGATTTACAAGAAGAACCGGAACAGGAGATGCCTTTGCTACACGTTCAGCAACAGAACCGAAAACGACCTTTTCCAGACCCTTCCTGCCGTGAGTTCCCATGACGAGCAAATCAATTCCTTTAGATTGAATATATTTCAAAATTTCTTCTGAAATATCCCCGGACACAACTGTTGCTTTAGTGTTTGGAAGATCTTTAAAATTTTCCTCCGTGAATTCATTCAATCGTTTTTCCGCTCCTTCCACTATCTCAGATTCAAATTTATTAATAGAAGGATGGGGAACGTAAATCCCTGAAAAATAATCAAAAACACGAGCCACAAACAAAAGATGAATTTCCGATTCAAACTTCTGTGCCATTGTTGTCACAACGGGAACAATTTTTGGTGATGACTCCGAAAGATCAACCGGAAACAAGATTTTTTTAAACTCTTTCATCTCAAACCTCCTTTTTGTTTTGTTGTGCATTTTAACGGGAAACTTCATATCTATTTCTATCTAAAGGATATATGGCAAAAAAGTCAACTATTTGCTTACTTTACATCAGAAATTTACAAACTCAAAAAAGCAACTTGTCAGCAACTTGAGGCAGTGGGCACTTAGATTTAAAACGGCTGACTGTTTGAGCGTATTAGTGAGCGTTAAGAAAGAACGACGACTGAATAAAATTTTCTATGAGTCAGATAATGTCGGCTTTAGCAAGCTTTTTATGAAAGGATTGCTCTGAGTTCTTTCTTTACGCTCACTTATGCGCGAGTTTCAGCCGTTCTTAAATTTAATTGTCCGCTGCCTCAAGTTAACCTCATAATGAGTTTGTAAATTTCTGACTATGATTTAAGGAGAAAAAGCCATGAAACAAAAATATTTAATTTCTAAAGACAATGGAAAAGACAAGCTGGTAATCAGAGAATTTGCCGAATTAGATAAAGAAATGTTCTCACTTCTCTGCGAAGAAGTATATGATGATGAGGCTATAGAATCCTCAATTGCAAAGGGCAAGGCGTCTCTTATTTCTACATTGAGGACTCAAAACATGTATCCGTCCGGTTCATATGCAGATAAAATAGCTGAATCGGTCATAACTATCTATGGTTCAGAAAAAAATCAATCCACGGAGCTTTTTTTTGATGACATTGATCTATTAACAAAGGATCAGAAAAAGCCGGAGGTTGTAAAAGTTATTGAAAAGGAGCCGGTTGAGATTGATGAATTGCTTGAAGATGAATCTGAAGTACATTTTGATGAAGACGATTTTGCTAAGAATGCAATAAAAAAGAATAATCTTCTTATTAAAGTAGCAGAGGATGAACCGGCTGATATTGAAGAAGAGAGCTAATTTACCAAGCCTGATTTGTTTAAATTTCTCCTTGACAGGAGGGTAAATCCAATTTATGTATTTTGCTAAATAAGTAATCTATTAAAATTTGTTAAACGTACAGAGAAAAGGGCAAACCTGCCGAAAGGCAGTGACGCAAAACCACGGGTCTACAGCTGAAGGGTCATGATTGCCGGGTTGCCGAGCGTACAAGGTGCTTTGAATAACGCCTTTGGTGAGGATATGCCGGAGGCGTTTTTTGTTTTAGGAGGTTGCGGTGATGGCGGATCTCGATAAAAGGATAATAAGATTGCCAAATACAAAATTACCAAATGCAAAATTAATAGACAGGTACAACCGCTACCTTAATTATCTTCGCATATCTATTACCGACCGTTGCAACCTGCACTGCATATACTGTACCTCCAATGATTTTGTTCCAAGCCTCCCACATAAAGAGATTTTAAGATATGAAGAAATCCTGCGTC
Source organism: Desulfobacterales bacterium (assembly GCA_030669465.1). The sequence goes on from DAOVDN010000020.1 coordinate 5,088, forward strand.
TTGTCAGGATAGGTGTAAACCTTGGAATCTCCAAGGTCAGGATAACCGGTGGAGAACCCCTTGTCAGAAAGGGTGTTTATGACTTTTTAGATGAATTGACCAAAATTGACGGGCTTTCAGATGTATCTCTCACCACAAATGGCGTCCTTCTTAAAGATAACATCGAAAAAATTAAATCTGCCGGCATAAAGCGAATAAACATCAGCATGGATACGTTAGACAGGCAAAAGTTTGAGAAAATAACAGGATACGATTTATTTCATCAGACCTGGGAGGGGATAGAGCTGGCGCAAAAGATGGGTTTTGATCCAATTAAGCTCAATATAGTAGCTCTTAGAGGTATAAATGATGATGAACTGGTAGACATTGCCCGCTTATCATTTTCCTATCCCTTTTATGTGCGATTTATCGAATACATGCCGATCGGAACCCCATGTGTGAATATCAGCGGAAATTTGCTCATCCCTGAAATAAAAAAACGGTTGAGCGTATTGGGCAAGCTGATTCCTGTTGAAAAAGGAATCAATGACGGCCCGGCCACGCGTTATAAATTTGAAGGTGCTAAAGGAGAAATAGGCTTTATAAGTCCTTTGAGTCATCACTTTTGTAATAAGTGCAACCGGCTGAGATTAACGGCAAACGGCCAGTTAAGGCCATGCCTTTTATCCGATTATCAAGAAGATCTTAAGGGTGCGCTTAGAAAAGGATGTTTGGACAATGATCTGGCTGATATTTTCCTTAGCACTGTATCTCACAAACCATTTGAACATAACCTGGTCAGCGATAAACCCGCCATGATTTCAGGCCGGATGTCCGCAATTGGCGGGTAATTTGATAGTATAGGACATCTCATTTTTCGGCGATTTTATCAAGAGATTGCTAAATAATAACCGTTCATAAGAGCGAAGAGCGAAGAGCGAAGAGCTAAGAGCTAAGAGCTAAGAGCTAAGAGCTAAGAGCTAAGAGCTAAGAGCTAAGAGCTCGCCCGATAGGGCGTTAACTGGAATCCCAACAAAAGGAGGTAGGCTTTATGAATGTAACACGAAGGGAGTTTATCCAGGTCACTGGTGCAACGGCTGCCGGTCTTGCAGTAAGCGGTCTGGGGTTTGACCTTTCGCCGGTCAAATCCCATGCGCAGATGCTAAAGACCAAGTATGCCAAAGAGACCACCACGATCTGCTGCTACTGTGCGGTAGGCTGCGGAGCCATTGTGCATACAAGCAAGAAAGGTGATGGGCGTGTCATCAGCATCGAAGGTGACCCGGACCACGTTATTAACCGGGGTTCGCTTTGTTCAAAGGGCGCTGCGATTTCTCAACTGACCGAGAATGAAAACAGGCTTGTTGAACCGATGTACAGAGCCCCTTACTCTAAAAAATGGAAAAAGGTTTCATGGGACTGGGCGCTTACAAAAATCGCCGAAAGAGTAAAAGAGACAAGAGATGCCACATTTAAACACAAAAATGTTATAGGACAGGTGGTTAACCGGACCGTCGGCATTGCATCTGTTGGAAGCGCAGCCATGGACAATGAGGAGTGCTGGATCTACCAGGCGCTGATGCGTGCTCTCGGGCTTGTCTATATTGAACATCAGGCCCGTATCTGACATAGCGCACCTGTTGCGGCTCTGGTAGTGTCGTTCGGCGGTGGCGCAATTACAAATCAGTGGTTCTATAGCAAAAACCGCGACTGTATATTGATTATGGGGAGTAATGCTGCAGAAAATCATCCCATATCGTTTAAGTATGTCACGATGGCACAACAAAATGGCGCCAAGATGATTAATGTTGACCCCAGATTTACAAGGACATCCTCAAAGGCAGATATGTACACATCACTGCGTTCAGGTACGGATATCGCATTTCTGGGAGGTATGATCAAGTACATACTCGACAACAAGCTCTACAATGAAGAGTATGTTACAAACTACACAAATGCTGGGTTTTTAGTTGGAAAGGCTTTTAAATTTAAAGACGGTCTATTTTCCGGCTATGATGCCAAAAACAAGAAATATAACAAGAGCAAGTGGGCTTTTGATATGGACGCAAAGGGTGTCCCGAAAATGGATCGTTCTTTGAAGGACAGCCGCTCTGTACTTCAGCTTTTAAAGAAACATTACGACAGATATAATACCAAATTGGTTTCCAAAATTACCGGCACCCCGGAAGCTGATCTTCTGGAGGTTTATAAAACTTATGCCGCTACCGGCGCCAGGGGTAAGGCGGGTACAATTATGTATGCCATGGGCTGGACCCAGCATACTGTAGGAGTCCAGAATATCCGGACAATGGCAATGATACAGCTTCTTCTGGGCAACATGGGCGTTGCAGGCGGTGGTGTCAATGCATTGCGCGGCGAGTCAAATGTGCAGGGTTCTACTGACCAGTGCCTCCTCTGGCACATCTGGCCCGGTTATCTCAAGACCCCGAGGGCATCAAATGTAGCGCTTGCTGCCTACAACAAAAGGTGGACTCCAAAGAGCAACGATCCTCTTAGCGCCAACTGGTGGCAGAATTATCCCAAGTATACCGCCAGCCTTCTTAAATCCTATTTTGGTGAAAACGCCACTAAAGCAAACGATTTCGGGTATGACTGGCTGCCGAAGGTAGACGATGGGACCGATTATTCCTGGTTGACCATCTTTGATGAGATGTACAAGGATAGAATAAAGGGTTTCTTTGCATGGGGTATGAATCCTGCCTGCAGTGGCGCCAATTCCAATAAAACACGCGAGGCCATGACAAACCTTGACTGGATGGTCAATGTCAATATTTTTGACAATGAGACCGGTTCATTCTGGAAGGGGCCCGGCATGAATCCTTCTACAATAAAGACCGAGGTCTTTATGCTTCCTGCTTGCGTATCGGTTGAAAAAGAAGGGAGTATTACCAACAGCGGCCGCTGGATGCAGTGGCGTTATCAGGGTCCTAAACCTCTCGGGAACAGTAAATCTGACGGCGATATCATCATGGAGCTTGGAGACAAGATAAAAGAGGTTTACAAGGAAGGTGGCGCATTCCCGGAACCTGTACTCAACCTCAAGTGGGATTATATGACAAATGCTGAATACGACCCGCACAAGGTAGCCAAAGAGATAAACGGCTACTTTCAGAAAGATATTACTGTTAAGGGCAAATTCTTCAAAAAGGGAACCCTTGTTCCAAGCTTTGCTTATCTGCAGGCTGACGGCTCAACCTCGTCGGCAAACTGGCTCTACTGCCAGAGCTATACGGAAAAAGGGAACATGGCCGCCAGGCGGAGCAAGAAAGATGCACCGAACAATATCGGTCTATATCCGGAGTTCGCATGGTGCTGGCCTGTAAACCGGAGGATCATTTACAACCGTGCTTCCGTTGATCTCAAAGGACAGCCATGGGATAAAAAAGACTGGGTAGTCAGGTTTGCAGGAAATGTCAAGGACGGCAAGTATGTGTCAAAGAAATGGATCGGTGATGTGCCGGACGGTGGCTGGTATCCGTTACAGAATCCTGACGGGTCAATGAGAAAGGATGCCAAATATCCATTTATCATGAGAAAGCACGGATATGGGCAGATATTCGGTCCCGGCCGCGCGGATGGTCCGTTCCCTGAACATTACGAGCCTCTTGAATCACCAGTTGAAAAGAACTTGATGAATAAACAGCGTATGAATCCCACAGCGCCTGTTTACACGACAGATGCTGATCCATACGCAACAAATGATCCGAAATTTCCGATTGTAGGAACAACATACCGTGTGTCAGAACACTGGCAGTCAGGTCTTATGACACGGCCTCAGCCGTGGCTCCTTGAACTTCAACCTCAGGTTTTTGTAGAAATGAGCGAAGAGCTAGCCAAAGAGAAAGGCATAAAGAACGGGGAACGTGTGATGGTTTCATCTATCAGGGGATCTGTTGAGTGCACGGCCATTGTTACCAAGCGGTTCAAACCGTTCAAGATAGCAGGAAAGGTTGTGCACGAGGTCGGTATTCCGTGGCATTTTGGATGGCGATGGCCTGAAAGCGGTACAGAGGAGAGCGCAAATCTGCTCACTCCACCTACCGGTGATCCAAACACCAGGATCCCTGAATCCAAGGCCTTTATGGTCAATGTAACCAAGAAATAGAAGGAGGTGACCTTAAATGAGTAAGTCATTTTTTATAGATACAACTCTTTGCACGGCCTGCAGAGGATGTCAGGTGGCCTGTAAACAGTGGCATAACCTTCCCGCAGAGAAAACCGTAAACCGTGGAACTTACGAGAATCCAGCGGATCTTTCCTTCGATACATATAAACTCGTGAGAATGCGTGAGCAGGTTATAGACGGCAAACTGAACTGGCTTTTCTTTCCTGAACAGTGCCGGCACTGCATTGAGGCCCCATGCCTTGAAACAGCACAAGATCCGGAGGCCATATTCAGGGATGATAAAACAGGAGCGATTATCTTCACGGCAAACACCAGAAATCTGAATGCCGCTGAGATCATTGAGGCGTGTCCGTATAATATTCCCCGCAAAGGTCCTGATGGCACACTTTCCAAGTGTGATATGTGCCTTGACCGGGTTGAAAACGGACTGCTTCCGGCATGCGTTAAGACATGTCCGACAGGCGCTATGAATTTTGGTGAACGTGATGACATGCTTTCTCTTGCCAAAAATCGTCTTGCCGTGGTTAAAAAGACAAAACCGAAAACCATGCTTCTGGATGCGGATGATGTAAGCGTTGTTTATCTTGTAGCTTATGAACCTGATTTATATCATGAGTTTGCAGTGGCTTCGAATTCTGTCTTTGATATTACAAGGCAGGTGGCATTAAAACGGATGTTCCGTCCGCTGACAGATATTGCTTCACATCTGCTTTAGGAAAAACAAAGGTAAAGCATTAAACAAAAGGGGAGAAGGTTTTATTATCTTCTCCCCATTTTTTACCGCAACTGTTAAAGGAGATTGCATGACAGAAAATATGGCCATTACTTCTGATCAGATCAAAAAAGCTGTAGCGGCATTAAAGAAGTTAAGGCCTGTTTACGCAAATATTTTAGACTTTTATGAACAAATTTTTATCGCCCAGGAAGATTCCAAAAGCAAGATACATATTGACCCAATAAAGATTTCCGAAGAGATGCTTGCAATTAAGGCAAATGAAAGTTTTCCCCTCATAAACATGTCGGAATTTGCAATAGATCAAAAAGCATTCAGAGCGCTTTTAATAGGAATTTGCAATATAGCAAAAGGATCGGGCGTAG
>DAOVDN010000071.1 GCA_030669465.1 Desulfobacterales bacterium
AACCCACTTGCAAAATATGAAAACAAAAAAATGGATTGCATATACGATATATGGCATAGTGATTACTGCCATTTTTCTGCATGTTCGCTTCCCTTCGGACAGCGCGGGAAGGTATATCAGATCAATTGTCGAACGCAGCAATCCGAACGTCGCTCTTTTGGTTGATTCTGTGAAACTCTGTTTACCGCCCGGCATAAAACTAAGCAACATTGAAGTCAGCTTCAGGGACAGGCCGGATTTAATTCTCAGGGCAAACGTCTTAAAACTGCGGCCGGCCATTACAAGCCTTCTCTCAGGCAAACTGTCATTCCTCCTCTATACGGACGCATACGAGGGGAGCATGCGGATAGATATAAATTTCACGAACCGCTTTTCGACCAAAGGCCCGGTCAGGATAAGGGCCGGATTTAATGACATCAACCTCGAAAAGTGTTCCTTCATAAAAACGGCAACAGGCCGTCTGGTTGACGGCAGGCTCAGTGGCTCTTTTTCATACAATGGAAAATGGGACAGGGTTATCAACGGCGCAGGCAGCGCCGGATTCACACTTCTTGACGGAAACATACAGCTACTGAAGAGCATGTTCGGCTTTGACGGGCTGGCCTTCGATAAAGCGGAGGCAGAATTAACGCTTAAAAACCGCGCCCTTAAAATAATCGGATTGGACGTAACGGGAAAACAGATCAGTGGGTCCTTTAAAGGAAACATATTTCTTGACAGGGATATCATGCAAAGCAGGGTTGCCATAAAAGGCGATATGGAAATTCCAGCGCTGGACAGGAAGGTTTCAACTACTTTAAAGGGAACAGTATCCAAACCAATCCCAGAGTTTATGTAAGAAGAGATAGGCTGAAGGCATTTAGGCTGAAGGCTGAAGTGATCTAACAGCCTTCAGCCTACAGCCTAAGCAACCTGAATAGTTACAAATTATGACAACTAAATACCGTACAATATTTATACTTGCAGCAATAACAGCACTGTCCTTCCTGTTTGTGGATATCTTTTACAAGACGCTCGAGGCAAAACTTTCCGGATTCCAGACAAAAGAGACATCCACCAGAAAAACTGTCACACGCAAGGCTGCGAGAAGACCGTCTCTGAATACCTACAGGGTAATTTCAGACAGGAACCTGTTCGGTTCGATTGACAAAGCAGGTGAAAAAATACAGATCAATGTTGATGAGCTGGAAGCCACAAACCTTGATTTGGCCCTTCTTGGAACTGTTTCCGGCGCCGGAAGGTTTGACTTTGCCGTTATCGAGGAAAAAAGAAAAAAGAAACAGGGGCTTTTTAGAGAGGGGGATGCAGTCGCCGCCGCCACCATCATCAGGATCATGAGAGGCATGGTTGTCCTGAGAGTGGATGGCAGGGATGAGATACTGAAGATGGATGAAATCGATCCGGGCAAAACAGGTGACGAAAAACAGATTTCGGGCTCCAGGGGCAGAGGTATAAAGAACGTAATAAAGGTAAAGAAAACCGATATCGACAACGCGTTTAAAAAGATGGGGAAAATGCTTGCCAAGGTTCGCATAAGACCCTACTTTTCTTCAGGAAAGCCGGATGGATTCATGGTAAGCAGAATAAAGCCCGGGAGCATCTTTCAGAAAATAGGCATGCAAAACGGGGATATCATACAGGGTATTGACAACCAGCCCATTAAGACCCCGGATGAGATGCTGAAACTTTACAACAGGCTGAAATCCGGCTCTGCAATAAGCCTTAATATCAAAAGAAAAGGAAGGCAGGAAGAACTGAGATATATTTTTAAGTAAAACAGCTCGTTGCCTGCCGCGACGGGCGCGAGCACGGCGGGCTGGTTACTCGTTGCTGGTTACTCGTTGTGAACCCTGAACCTTTGAACCCTGAACATTTAATTATGTACACATCATATTTCGGCTTGAAAGAAAATCCCTTTAATCTGACTCCGGATCCCAGATATCTTTTTCTGAGTCCCCAGCACAGTGAAGCGTTAAACCACCTGATCTACAGCATAAATGAAAAGAAGGGGTTCATGGTGATTACCGGAGGAATCGGAACCGGCAAGACCACCATCTGCAGAACACTGCTTTCCGTCCTGGATCAATCGATTGACAGCGCCTTGATATTCAACCCCTCTCTCTCAGAGATGGAGCTTCTCGCAACTGTAAATCAGGAGTTTGGAGTCAAATCAGGACAAGGAAGAAAGACTAAAAAGCGATATATTGACGCGTTAAATAAATTTTTACTGAAAAACTTTTCTGCGAATAGAAATGCGGTTTTGCTTATCGATGAGGCCCAAAACCTTTCCCGTGGCGTGCTGGAACAGATCCGGATGCTTTCCAACCTCGAAACCGAAAGAGAAAAGCTGCTGCAGATAGTGCTCATCGGACAACCGGAATTGGAGAAACTTCTAACATCACCATCTCTGAAACAACTTAATGAAAGAATTACAGTAAAGTACAACTTAACCCCGTTTAATCGTCGCCAGGAAGAAGACTATATAAGGCACAGATTAGCGGTAGCTGGTGGAGACAATGGATTCCCCCTGTTTTCCAGCCGGGCATACAGAAAGATCCACAGTTATTCCAAGGGTATCCCCAGGCGCATAAATGCCATCTGTGACAGAGCGCTGCTCATCGCGTACAGCGGGGGTTCCGGCGCCGTCAGCGGGAAACTTATAAAGGAGGCGGTATCTGATATCGGCAGCGGCTACCTGACAGATAAAACAAACTCTCGAAAGAGGGGGGAACGCCTGGTTTTTCTTTTTACCCTGATTATGTTTATCCTTATATTACTGGCAGTCGCGGTGGACAAAGAAGCGGTTTTTGAATTCTTTTCAAATGCAAATCTTTTTGAGTGGCATAGATGAGTCATATAGATAACGCCCTTAAAAAGGCTCAGGAAGAAAAAAATAATATATATCAGCGCTACAGTCGAATAACGCCTGTGGCAACCCGCAAAAATAATACCGGCGCCAAGGCGGGGCAGGTAATCGTTACGGCTGTTGCATTGATATCTCTTGTCGCAATCGTCCTCATGGTGTTTGAAAACAACGCGCCGGACAAGAAAGAGGACGCAATCCCACACGGAAATATCGTGGCGGAGAAGGCGTCAACATCGCGACAGGAAACGGGGACCAGCGCGCGTGAGCTGGGCAGTCACGTGGTTGCGACTGACAAAGACGGGGCCGGACCAGACGCCTGCGAAAAAGCTGAACAAAGAGAGGCCAATGCGGATAATCTTTACAAAAAAGCCCTGGACTGGTATCAGAAGGGCGACCTGGATAAGGCTGGTGAGGAGTACAAAAAGGTCCTGAGCATTGAACCAAAGCATGTCTTTGCCCTGAACAATCTCGGAGTCATTTACATGAGTCGGAAGGGAAACAAAGAAGCTGCGGACATGTTCAGGAAGGCGATAGACCTGAAGGCTGACTATGTTGATCCATACTACAACCTGGCATGTCTCTACTCTCTGTCGGGGAACATTTCAAAGAGCCTATATTATCTGAAAATGGCTGTCTCAATAAATAATAGTGTGAAAAACTGGGCAAAAAATGATAAGGATCTGGAAGGACTAAGAGTATCGGAAACATACAAGAAGATTATGAAATGATTGTAATATGAAAATATTATTGAAGAAAAATTTGTCGTTAGCTGTTTTGACAGCATGCATTATCCTGCTTTTGCTGTCTGGAAATACAATGGGCGCGCGGGTAACGGATGCTGAAAAGACAGTTTCAACCTCCGGCGAAAAAACTGCCAGCCCGGAAAAAAAATCGCCAAAAATTTCCCCTGGTAAGAAAATCGAAAAAAAGAAAACACAGGCAAAGAAGAAAGCCGGGCCGCGCAAAGAAGAGGCCAGATACGTCACCATAGATTTTGACGATGTCGATATAAGGGTATTCATCAAATTTATCAGCGAATTGACGGGCAGCAACTTCGTGATCGACAGGGGGGTTAAGGGAAAGGTTACCATAATCTCCCCGAAAAAGATCTCAATCCAGGAGGCCTACAAGGTATTTGAATCGGTCCTGGAAGTGCATGGATTCAGCGTAGTTCCGGCCGGAGATATCATAAAGATAGTTCCTTCAAAAGACGCGAGGACAAAAAATATTGAAACACGACTGAAAAGGGAAGCAATAGACCCGGAAGACAAGGTTGTGACGCAAATCATTTCTCTAAATTACGCAAACCCCAATGAACTGAAGAAGGTTTTAGCGCCGCTGATATCCAAATCAAGCGTTATCCTGTCCTATCCTCCAACGGGAATGCTTATCGTAACCGACCTGCTCTCCAACATAAAAAGACTTCTTAAAATAGTAAGCGCCCTGGACATTGAGGGGATAGAGGAACAGATATCGGTCATTCCACTGGAGCGCGCCTCCTCCACGGAGATTGCCAAATCGCTGAATCAGATATTCCAGAAGACAGCCAGGCAAAAAAAAGGCATGATCGCGTCCACCATAAAGATTGTAGCTGACGAACGTACAAATACCATAATAACCCTGGCCAGCGAAAATGACACTACGCGCATAAGGCAACTCATAAAACTTTTAGACAAGGACGTCCCTAAGGGAGAAGAAAGGCTGCGTGTTTACCGCCTTGAGAATGCCGATGCCGAAGAGCTGTCAAAGGTCCTGATGAATCTTCCTGCAAAGGGCGCGAAAGACACCAAAAAAGGAAAAACTCCCCTCCTCACAAAAGACATAAGCATAGTGCCGGACAAGGCCACAAACTCCCTTATCATCACGGCGGAAAGAGATGACTACAACGTCCTTGAGTGCGTGATCAAGCAGCTCGACATACCCCGCCCCATGGTCTATATCGAAGCCCTTATTATGGAGGTCAATGTGGATAAGGCGTTCAAAATCGGCGCAGAATGGCAGGCAGGAGAAAAATTCCACGGTGACAGCACCAAAGGTTATGGTGGTGGATTTACAGGCGCCGGTATAATTCCTACCCCGGATGCACTTGGCAATATTTCTTATCCAAGCGGGTTTTCCCTTGGCGTGTTCAGCGACATGATCAAGATAGGTAAGGTATATTTCCCCAACCTGGGCGCTGTGCTGCAAGCTTATCAGAAGGATCAGGATGTCCATATCCTTTCAACACCCCAGATACTTACCCTGGACAATGAAGAGGCGGAAATATATGTCGGTGAAAATGTGCCTTATCAAACCAGGGCGGATACCTCCGACATCGGTACAGATTACAGCACCTACGAATACAAGGATGTGGGAGTAACCCTGAGAATCACCCCACAGATCAGCCAGGAACGTTTTGTGCGGCTGAATGTATTCCAGGAAGTGACAAAACTAATAACGGAGGTAGGTGTAACAACGCCTACGACGTTGAAACGCACGACCAAAACAACGGTAACGATAAAGGACAAGAACACCATAGTTATAGGCGGTCTGATAGGAGACGACATCACAAATACTGTGTACAAGACCCCCTGTCTTGGGGATATTCCGGGCCTCGGCTGGTTTTTCAAATATAAGAACGAGTCGCGTGAAAAGAGGAATCTCTTCATATTCATCACCCCGCACATCGTAGAAAACCCGACAGAGGCGAAAGTAATATATGATGAGAAACAGGAACACATCAACAAGGTCGAAGAGGGCGTGATCAAGACATACAAGAGAAGGAGTAAGTAAGTCAGAAGATGAGAAGATTAGAAGGTGAGAAGATTAGAAGGTGAGAAGATTAGAAGATTAGAAGGCAGAGGTCAGAGATTGGAAGTCGGAGATCAGAGGGCAGAAGTCAGGCATTGGAAGTTGATTTTGAATGTTGAATTTTGAACCGCAGAACCGCAGAACAAGGAACCGCAGAATATCGAAGTAAAAAAACTTCATCATTCGACATTCCTTGTTCTACATTCGATATTCGCATTTAAGAACTCTGAACCTTGAACCTTTGAACCGTGAACCGTTGAACCTTTGAACCATGAACCCTGAACCTTTGAACGATTACGAAAAACAGGATAAAAACTTGACCCCACCAACCAATACTACTGAAACAGATCTCCTCCGGGAAATGAGCATCCGATTAGATATCCCCTTCTGGCCCGAACTTCCTGGAGAGGATATCAGGGCTGATTTTACAAAGAAAATCCCGATTCAATACCTGAAAAAACACAAGCTGGCGCCTATGGAAACTGCTGATGGCACATTCATAGCGGTAAACGATCCCTCCGATTTTCCACCCATTGATGACCTTCGCCGCATTCTCGACTGGGAAGATGCTAAAATCATCCTTTCCACCAGTTC
>DAOVDN010000141.1 GCA_030669465.1 Desulfobacterales bacterium
AAAAAAATCGGCAGGCGTTCACAAGTTCAGGGTTCACCCCCGCCTGCCTCGCCTGAGCAAATCAACAAAAGAACAAGAAGTATGAGATAGGGCTCGCGATGGCGGGCAGGGTTCAGGGTTACCTTTCTTTCGTTAACCTTCACTAACCCAGAACCTTGAACCTCTGAACCTGTGAACGGTTACCGATCAACATTTTAAAGCAATGATAAACTCCCTGTTTCCTTTTGGGCCAAGTATCGGAGAAGGAATAACGGATTTGCACAAGAGACCGATTTTGGTAAAAAAATTTGAAAGGTCTTTTATCACCTCATCATGCAAGGCCGGATCCCGTACCACACCGCCTTTTCCGACCTTACCCTTTCCAACCTCAAACTGGGGCTTTATCAGAGCAAGGATATCCGCATCTTTTTTCATGAACTTAAGTATCGAAGGAACGACTATTTTAAGAGAGATAAAGGAAACATCTATGGTAGCGAGATCAATAGGGTAGGGGAGTGCTTCAAGAGGCATATGCCGGATATTCGTACGTTCTATAACCACAACTCGCTCATCCTGCCTCAGCTTCCAGGCCAGTTGCCCATAACCGACATCCACGGCAAAAATACGGCTTGCGCCGTGTTGCAACAGACAGTCTGTAAATCCGCCTGTCGATGCTCCAACATCGAGACAGACAAGGCCATCTACATTTATTTGAAAAGATTTCAAAGCCTTTTCAAGCTTAATCCCGCCTCTGCTTACATAGGGAATATCTTCTCCTTTAAGGACTATATCGTTATCTCCCGAAACCAGAGCGCCCGGCTTATCCACAGTCCGGTTATTCACCAGAACCTTTCCCGCCATAATCAAAGTCTGAGCCCGTTGCCGGCTCTGGACCAGCTTTTTTTCTACAAGAATGAGATCGAGTCTTCTTTTTGGGGGCATAGTTGCTCGTTACTGGTTGCTCGTTACTCGTTACTCGTTACTGGTTTAGAAGTTTTTTGGCTGTCTTTACTATGGCGGACGCGTCTATGCCGTATTTAGACCTGAGAAAACCCTGCGGGCCGTGCTCAACAAAGGTATCAGGTATACCTATACGTTTAAGAGAAAATCCCGTTACACCTTTATCGCTCAAACATTCCAGAACAGCGCTTCCAAATCCCCCCTGACGCACATTATCTTCCACTGTTATTATGTACGGTATTTTTCCGGCAAGAGAACTTATCAAATCAACATCGAGCGGCTTTACAAAACGGCAGTTTACAACCGTGGCAGATATACCCTCTTTCATTAATGATGAATGAGCGGAAAGAGCATCACAAACAGATCTGCCTATGGCCAGGATAAGGATATTATCTCCTTTTTTCAGGACCTCCCCCTTTCCGACAGGTATAGGAATGATATCTTTTTCTATTTTTACGCCTTCCGCGGCTCCCCTTGGATAGCGAAAGGCAATAGGGCCTTTATGAGCAAGAGCGGTTGCCAGCATTCTGCGAAGCTCATTTTCATCCTTTGGAGCCATTACCACCATATTGGGAAGACTTCTAAGATAGGAAAGATCAAATAGTCCATTATGAGTCGCGCCGTCCTCGCCTACAATGCCTCCCCTGTCAACGGCAAAAATTACCGGAAGGGCTTCTATGCACACATCATGCAATATCTGATCATAAGCGCGCTGCAGAAATGTAGAATATATGGCTACGACAGGCTTGAATCCTTCAGTTGCCATACCTGCGGCAAAGGTAACTCCATGCTGTTCAGCTATTCCCACATCAAAAAACCGGTCAGGATAAGTTTCTGCAAATTTTACAAGCCCGGTACCTTCAGGCATGGCCGCGGTAACAGCAATAATCCTTTTGTCGTCTTCGGCCAGCTTGACCATGGTTTCGCCAAAGACTTCGGTGTAGCTTGGAACAGAACTCTTTTTCAGGCAGTTGCCTGTCTTGACCTCAAAGGATCCAACACCATGAAAATAAACAGGATTTTTCTCAGCAGGAGGGTATCCTTTTCCTTTCTTTGTTGTAACGTGGAGGAGTACCGGCTCATCCATGTCTTTGATATTATATAGTATATCGATAAGATGAGTCAGTTTATGCCCGTCTATCGGGCCAAAATATTCAAAGTTAAAGGCTTCAAATAGAGTTCCCGGAGTTATGAAGGCCTTGAAAGATTCTTCAGAACGTTTTGCAAATTGATAGATATCTTCACCGATTTTAGGAAGTGATTTAAGAAAATTTCCAAGTTCTTTTCTTAAATCCTGAAGATATCTTGCAGAAAAGGTGCGGCTTAAAAGCGAGGATATAGCGCCCACATTACGAGAAATAGACATATCATTGTCGTTTAATATGACCAGAAGATTCTTGTGAATACCTCCTGCCTGGTTAAGGCCTTCATAAGCTAAACCGGCAGTCATGGAACCGTCTCCTATAACCGCAACAACCTTTGAGGTATCATTTTTTAAACGCTTGGCACAGGCCATTCCAAGTCCTGCCGATATAGAGGTGCTGCTGTGCCCTGTCGAAAATGCATCAAAGGGGCTTTCGCTCATGCGGGTAAATCCGGATATGCCACCATGTTTACGAAGTGTATGAAATTGTTCCCTCCTCCCTGTAAGGAGCTTGTGGGCATAAGACTGGTGCCCTACGTCCCAGACAATCTTATCATCAGGAGCGTCAAAAACATAGTGAATAGCGATTGCCAGCTCGACGGCGCCGAGACTTGATGCCAGGTGGCCGCCGTTTTTGGATACCACGTCAATTATAATTCTGCGTATTTCCGAGGCAAGAACCGGAAGCTCTGATCGTGAAAGACGCTTTAAGTCTGCAGGAGAATCAATTTTATTAAGAAAGCTCATATTTCCTTCTCTATCCCACCACAGGCGGGATTATGATAGATGTTTTTTTGATTAACTGGATTTATATCATGTCTATCCTGTTATCCTGTCAAATATTTTCTGTCTGGTGAACTATTACCTCTATCGTTTCCTTTCAATAATATAGCTTGCAATGGCTCGAAGCGGATCAGATTTGTTATCAAAAGAATCAAGAGCCTGCAACGCATTGTTTATAAGTTTTTTTGCAAATTCTTTGGATTTTTTAATCCCCATAATAGAAGGGTAGGTGCTTTTTTTACGGATTTTATCTGTTCCAACAGCTTTGCCCAATAGAGCAGGATCACCTTCAACATTCAGGATGTCATCTGCTACCTGAAAGGCGAGTCCGATATTTTTTGCATAAATTTCAAGTTGTTCAATCTCTTCTAGATTGCCGCCTCCTAATATGGCGCCGGAACATATTGATGCTTTAATAAGAGCCCCTGTCTTTAATGAGTGTATATCTTCAAGCTCATCTAAAGTAAGCCGGCTGCTTTCTGAGATGATGTCCCTCATTTGTCCTTCGACCATTCCCTGGTATCCGGCAGCACATGAAATTTTATTCACAATAGTGAGCAATTTTGATGCACGGTCTTTATTTGTAAACTCTATTGACGAAAGGATTTGGAAAGCCAGTGTAAGCAATGCATCACCGGCAAGAATCGCCGTAGCTTCATCAAATGCAACATGGCACGTGGGCTTTCCCCTTCGCAGATCGTCATTATCCATTGCGGGAAGATCATCGTGTATCAGAGAATATGTATGGATCATTTCAAGAGCGCAGGCTGCCGGCAAAGCGTCTTCTGACTTGCCACCAACAGCTTCAGCGGCAGCCATGCACAAAGCAGGTCTTACGCGCTTTCCGCCCGCCATAAGAGAATACCTCATGGCATTTATAATCCTGCCGGAATTTGGAGTATCCTGCAGTATTTCATCAATAGCGCCGTTGACCTGTTCGCGTTTGGAAACAAGATATGAATTCAAATTAAACATGAAAACAACCAACTATTTATCATAACAGTTCAGCCACAAAAACACAAAGGCTACCAACTTAAGGCGGGACACTTTCGAACTTTTTGTTCTTGATTATCGTAAAACATCAATTGTGCAAAATTGATATAAAATATCTATGTAGGGTGCATTCTATGCACCACCATGGTGCATAGAATGCACCCTACATAATTTATTGCGTAGCTTGGGTTTAATACCCCACCGCCAAATACCCCGCCGCTTGCGGCGGGGATTATTTATTGAAATTACGAAGTGTCCAGCCTTAAGTTGGTAGCCGACACAAAGACACCAAGATTATAATATAATTGGGTTATCTACTTTACTCAGGTAACCACAACATGTAGAATATAGGGTATGGAAGATTACCCTACTAATCTTATGGATTTTGAATCCCGATTTTCTACAGAAGAAGCATGTAGAGAT
>DAOVDN010000073.1 GCA_030669465.1 Desulfobacterales bacterium
TCACTGGCAAAAGCTGACCCTGGTATTTGCTTCAGTACCGATTGCCGTGGCGGTGAACGTTATCCGCATCGTAATAACCGGAATGCTTTCCTATCGGTATGGATCAGAGGTGGCCGAGGGCTTCTTTCACGAATTTGCCGGACTGCTCATCTTCGGTGCAGCGCTGATCCTGCTTTTTGGTACCAGCTTTCTGTTGAGCAAGTTTGATGGGAGGGATGAGAAATGAAGAATTCTTCCTGGGCTACCGTCATAATTGTCTCTTTGTTGCTCTTTGCGACCTGGGGCTATACGAAAAACTTTAGCCGGGTTCCTGAAATCCCGCTTAAAAGGCCGCTCTCCGAACTGCCGGTTGTTCTGGGAAAATTTCATGGTCGAACCCTCACCTTGTCCGATGAAGTCTACAAAATTCTAAGTCCCACAGATATACTATTTCGGGAATATGTTGCTGCTTCGGGCGAGAAAGTGGAAGTTTATGTAAGTTATCACGGCAAACAAACGAGTGAATTTCACCCTCATTCACCCAGGATCTGTATGCCGGCATCGGGCTGGTCTCAATCCGCCACCGAACAGAAATCAATATCTCTCGCGGAAGGGAGGACTGTTCGCGCAGCCCGGACAGAATATGCTAAGGGTATGAATCGAATAATTTTCTTGTACTGGTATCAAACGGGCGGGCGTTTCATGGCAAGCGAGTATTTGCAAAAATTTTCCATGATAGCAGATGCGATGTTTCGGAGACGTACAGATGTCGCATTTGTTCGCGTCTCTACAACAGTTGAAGGAAAAGGCGTAACCGCTGCGGAAAGACGCCTAGAGAACTTTGTCAAGCTTCTTGTGCCCACTTTAGACCAGGTTTTACCTGAGTAATTACGGGAAATTTTACCGCAAAGAGCGCCAAGAAACGCCAAGGTAAACCAAGAAAAAAGAAAAAAGAATTTAAGAAAATAAACTTTGCGTCCCTTTGCGTTCTTGGCGGTGAATTTGTTACAATTTTATGAAAGTGCTTGTACTTACAACAGTTTTTCCCAACTGCAAACAACCTACCCTTGGTACCTTTGTCAGGGAACGTATGTTCCGGGTGGCCAAAGAGTGCGAGCTCAAAGTGGTGGCACCTGTGCCCTGGTTTCCGTTTGCCAGGTATTTGAAACCCAACTACAGACCCATAGTACCCCGGAACGAGATTCAGCAAGGTATAGAAGTATATCACCCCAGGTTCTTTAGTGTTCCCGGAGTCTTGAAATGCCTTGACGGGTTTTTTTTCTTTTTATCCCTTCTGTCCCCTTTAAAAAGGATCCGAAAAGATTTTGACTTTGATATTATTGACGCACATTTTTCCTATCCGGAAGGCCTCGGGGCTGTTTTATTGGCACGGTTCTTTAACCGGCCGGTTACAATAACCTTGCGTGGAACCATTGTGCCTCTTTCCAAATACTTATTGCGACGCATTCAAATCATCTATGCCCTTCGCAAAGCCACAAAGGTTTTTTCGGTCAGCAATTCGCTGAAGGAAAAAGCTGTCTCTCTCGGGATAGAATCCTCAAAAATCCTGCCAATACCCAACGGTGTGGATATGGAAAAGTTTTTCTCCATGCCAAAAAATGAAGCGCGGCACGAGTTGGGCCTGCTCCTTGACAAAAAAATTATTATGTCCGTAGGCGGATTAGTCAAACGCAAAGGTTTCCACCGCGTGCTGGCTGTTCTGCCGGAAGTAACTGAGAAATACAAAGAGATTCTATATGTTATTGTCGGCGGCCCCACAGTAGAAGGGGACTTGGGCCCGGAACTTAAAAAGCAGGTAAAGGAATTGAATCTTGATGACCATGTTCATTTCACTGGTACCCTCCCTTACGACAAAGTACGAAAATGGCTAAATGCGGCAGACATTTTCTGCCTGGCTACCAGCAATGAAGGGTGGGCAAATGTTTTTTTTGAGGCCATGGCCTGCGGTAAGCCGGTGGTAACCACAAAGGTCGGAGGCAATGAAGAAGTTATTAAAAGCGCCGATTATGGAATCCTGGTCGATCTTAATGACCAAAAACAACTGAAAAATGCCATCATAGAGGCGCTTGAAAAAAAATGGGACCATAGAAAGATCATTGAGTATGCTTCTGAGAACAACTGGGAAAATGTAGCACGGAAGGTTTTACAGGAGTTTAAGAAAATCGGCGACAGTAAGAATATTTGACGGTAACATTTTAGCCTTTTGAAAAAGATTCTGACAGGATAACAGGATATACATGATTTTTAATCACCTACCACGCCCATAGGACGTGGTTTGATGAAGACCCCTCGAAGGGGTCTAAAAGCATCGCGATTCCTGCAGATTACAATCCAATAGCAAGGACGTAGCCGTCAAGCTAAAAGGCTATGAACATCGAACATCGAACGTCCAACATCGAATTTTGAATAAGGTATTCTGCCAATTTATAAACTGGCGGAGCGAAGCGATTTCATCATTCGATGTTCAATGTTCAATGTTCGATGTTCAATGTTCAAAAAACGCTTTACTCTATCGTTCAATATTTTCTTATCATAAACATTTTATTTCTTAATCTTACTACCATGCCACTATGAAAGAGAATTAAAAATATTGTTCTTTCTCTTTTTTGATACTATTGAGTATATTTATTCTCGCCGGAACGGTAAAACCTTTTAGGGTCGCTCGGGCACAGCCCCAGGTTTAATTAAGAACAATTAGTTCCCACGAAGAGGGTTGACACATTTTTCCATTCTTCAGGAAAGGCAAAAAATATCCTGCATATCCTGTAAATCCTGTCTGATGTATAGTCTTTTATTAACGCCGGAAACGGTATAACCTTTTCATTTCTCACCGGTATAACCGGTGGATTAATTACGATTTATCCTGATCATCCTGTATATCCTGTCTGAAAAAATGGAAATTTCTGATAATAGCGAGTTATCAATTTGACGAAAAAAAACTTAATTTGGATATCATTATTTTGTTTCATTTCTTCCATTTTCTTTTGTGTTGATGCAATTGGAATATCCGATCATATTGCGTCTGGGTCTAAAAATAACCGGTATCAAGAGATTACTCTGGTTGATTTTGAACGAGGGATTCCCTGTAGTCATGAGGGTGATGCTATTGGTTTTCGGAGGCAGGACAAGTTGCGGTGCAGGGTAGTTGAAGGCGGGGCTGAAGGCAGTGGAAAGAGCGGTGTTTTTAAAATAGGTCCCGGATATAAGGATATATTTTTCCAGGGAAACGTAAGGAGAAAATATCTTGCCACTAAGAACGCCAAATATATTGAAAATGGTCCAAATGTGCTTTCCTTCTGGGTCAAGCTACCCCCGGATAGTATTTTGATCGATGGAATTGAAGAGATCAAAAACAAAAATACCCTGGGAGTATGGACCTATCACTGGAAGTACGGCGACATGGGGGTTGGCGGCAAGAGCAATATGGGCCTTGCAACTGATTCCATGATGCATGGTTACAGCAATTTTCGATTTAACGAAAAAGCTGCAGGAAGATGGGTCAAGGTAATACTTTCTCCCTCTGCTTTTCAACAGTGCAGGAATTACTTTCATTTTTATGCTGCAAGAGGAACTACTGATAATCTGAAATTTTTTCCCTCCCTAAGGCAGATACAGTTTCGAATCTTTCCCAGACTTGAAAGAAAAGAAGATTTCCGGATTGATCAAATCAAATTGATTTACCGTGAACCCACGGCTATATTTGAAAAGGACTTTTTTGAAGGAAAGATTTCAAAAGATGTGGGAGATTTCTCATTGCCGGTAACATTAAAAAATCCCACCAATAAAGACAAAAAATACCGGGTATTTATAAGCAGTTTCCTGGGAGTGGAAAGAGAGGTTATGAATAAAGCTGTCTCTCTGACGGACAGGTTGAGGCCGGCCAGGATAATGCAGCGAGCTGTTGGTGGAGATGGCGGAATTGGCGCAGTAGAATTAAAATCTGAAAACGGCAAGTCAGTTATGGAAAAGGAAATTTCCATACCGGCAGGCGGCATCTGGAAAGGAAAATTGGTTCACCATATTAAGCCCAGTATGCTTGGAAGACAGGTGTCTGTAAAACATGGGGACTTGAAATTTCATGTCAGGAGAGACACATTTACTACTTCTGTAATAGTGTGGAACCCTGAAGATGCCGGCACGCAAGAAATGGATTACATAACAGTTAGACCGGACAATTCAGACGACGGCAATCATCTTGCTCCCCCTGGATTTCCAAAACAACACCGCCCGCCCGAAGGATGGAGAAGCGAGGACATTCCCTTAAGCCAGGTAGGTGCATATTTTGTTTCAGTTCTTCACCTTGAGGATCGATAGGATCGCTCACCACGAAGCGCACGAAGATCACGAAGCAAAACAAAATAAAACGTAACACTTTAGGTCTTTCAAAGAGACTTTTTTGACAGGATTAACAGGATATTCAGGATTAAAACATCAAAACTCATCCTGTGTAAATCCTCATTAAAATTCCTTACTTTGCGTTCACCAAAATTAATAATTAAACCTACAGGTTTTCCTGGATAGATTTGTTTGCTGCACTTGAAACAAAATCTTGTATATCCTGTTATCCTGTCAGAGTCTTTTTCAAAAGGCTAATATGGTACTGAAATTCAAACCCTTTCAAGTCAGGTCTGGGCCAGGGGTATGATTTTTTTATGATTTACTGGATAGCTACAATGAGACTTAACCTTGTTTGTTCACTTGAAACAAAATCCTGTTTATCCTGTTATCCTGTCAGAATTTTTTTCAAAGGGCTAAGTTGTTACATTCTTTCTATTTTCTTTCTATTAGTTCCCCAGGGATTATTGGCGGAGAAGTCGGATATTTCTGATGCTGAGGTTTTACTTAAACCCTTTCGCGCCAGTCCGGATCAAGTATTGGTTCTTTACAATGCAGATTGGCGGAAAGATGTGAATGGCTCTGAACCGGGTCAGGATTCAAGGGAGGTTGCCGAATATTATATCAGGATGCACACAAATCCGATTACAGGGAAAAAGCCGTATCTGTTAGGCCTAAGATGCGTGCATCGAGAGAAACACTTGAACCAATGGGTTATCAGGGAAAAAAGTCAGGATAACAAGGACGGTATCGTCTTTGTTGGGAAGGGCAAGGGGCCAAAGCCTGGAGAGTGGGCCAGGGATTCAAGGCGTGTGGAAATTGTTATCGATCCCAGCAAGGTGTTAATTGACTGGGATTCTGTGGAGATCTGGTGCCGATCTGATCAAAACGGAGAGAAAAAGCTTGTTTCGCCAATAGTCTCAGGTATTCCCCGGAAAAAAGGAAGAAAATTTGTCTATCCCGATATTGAAGAAGATAAAGCACGATGCTACCGCTTTGATGCGCACGAGCTATTCAATGGAACGGTTTGGGTAATATTTAAGGCAAAAGATACCTCCGGGAAACTTATCCGCAACTTAAAACTAAAATATTACGATCGAGACGGTTTTAGATTCTCATTACGCGGACAGGACGAAATTGTAGATGAGAAGCATTTCCAGGAAGATGTTGCCATTCCGGTCAAGCAGTTTCTTGAAGATCGCGCCAACGCTCTTCCTGACGGAACACTCTTAAAGGATCATATACTCTACATTGTAGTTTGCCATGGTCTTCCTTTTTCCTGCGAAGGGGTATTGGGGATCGAAAGAGGTGTGACTTCAAACACCGGAGATCATGGAGATCTGGGTTCTCTGGAACAGCGACTCCAGACCCTGTTTTACGATTGGGTTCGCAAGATTGTTCCGCCCGTAATTTCAATGTATATGCCCGGAGGCCCGGATTCGAATAAGGGGGTTAGAAACTATCGTATTACCACGGCCATGCGATATCCTCTAGTTGGCCGGCGGTGGAATCCCTACATGCACCCGGACGCCTATTCATTCCTTGCCAGGAAGAAAGAGGCTCGATTTATTAATATCCCACCTTTCCCGGAAGTTAGGAAAAAGATTTCGCCTTTTTTGTTTGCATACGGTGTGAGTCGCATTGACGGAAAAGGACCGAGAGAGGCGAAACGGCTGATTGATTACTCTCTTTATGCGTCTAAATTTCTCCGGCCTGAAATAGACAAGTCCGTTCGAGAGCGTTTAAAAAAAGAAAATAAAGATAAGATTAAAGATCTCCCTGAAAGACTCAAAAAAGCAGAGCAGGAAAACAGGTGGGGATCTGATGAACAGGAATGCCTCGGTTTCAGGGTAGTTTCCTCGCGCAAGAGGCAAGGGATCCTGCAAGGGATACCCTTTCTGG
>DAOVDN010000081.1 GCA_030669465.1 Desulfobacterales bacterium
GAATCGATTGTTTTTTACCTTGGAATGAAGGAACTGGTTCCGAAAAATCTTGGCAAGAGCAAAATTGATGACATCATAAGGGAGGAAATGAGACATATCAGAATGCTGAGCAATAAACTGATTTCTACGAAGTTATAAAATTTATATTTGAAATCAAGATCGCACAAATTCCATCAACAAAGCGGGGCTTGGTGTCATTATGTTGATTAGCGTATTAGTTGGCATCTGTTTACACAGATGCTATTGAAAAAACATGTCAAGACCATGGAGAATTGAGCTTAAAGGTGCCCTGTATCACGTTCTTTCACGGGGGAACGAACAGAGGGATATATTTTGGGATGATGAGGACCGGAACTGCGACCTTGAATCATTCAGAGAATCTTTAACCTAAGTTGAGCGATTTTTTGCGAAGAAATGTACCAAAATCTTGCGCAGGTCGAGTAAAAAATCGCTCAATTTAGGTTTAAGGATACCGGAAAAAGATAAGGCGGTCAGGGATTTGATGATATATTTTTTGTGGCAAACAGGACGTTTTACAAACCAGAAGATATCAGAACTGTTCGGTCTATCGTACTCATCCGTTAGCAGACGAGTTGGTATTTTCAGAGAAAAACTTCACGTCGATAAAACCTTTAAAAAGGAATATGACGGGATAAGTGCGCTAATCAAGATGTGACACTTTGTGGTTTTCGCTCCCGTAGCCAGCTTATTATGGTTTAAAGACTTTCAATTTCAAGTCTTTTATCACCTTGAAATGTTTTGCATTACTCGAAACAAGGGTCATGTTGTTTTCTATGGCGGTCGCGGCAATTATGGCATCCCCTGATCTTAAACCTGAAGACAAAGTATATTCCTCTACATAGATTGAAGCTCTATGCCCAATATTTTCAGTGAACGGTTACCTTTTCGTTTCTGTCGAGCGCTTTAAGTATGTCGTTCATTTTATATCTTAAATCAACAACAGTAGCTTTCATGGTAACCTCCATTGTAATGTATAGCTGAAATATGCATTTTTTGTGAAAGGTTATCAAGAATATTATGAGATACTGATAAGGGATGAGGATGGAGTGGAGAGGGCTTGAATATTTTCCAAATGCATCTGCCCTGGATGCAGGATGTAATTGGATTGGATTTCCGGTGAAAATACGTTATATTGAAAATTATGAAGATTTTCTTTGCGCTGCTTATGATCGTTTTTCTTGCCTTCAGCGGATATCACCTGACCTTTCGAGGCTTCAGGCTGCCCCTTTTTGCCCGCAAATTTTATCTCACAGGAACTGAGTTTCTCTTTCTTGGCCTGCTGATCGGGCCTCAATTTTTGAATATTTTAGATCAGGAAACCCGGAAAGGCCTTGATCCCTTGAGCGCTCTTTTGCTCGGCTGGATAGGGATGATTTTCGGTTTTCAGTTTGAAATCGTCAAACTCCGGCGGTTTCCTCTGGAATACCTTACGGCAGCCATTCTGGAAGGGCTTTTGACTTTTGTAGCGGTCTTTTTTGCGGTTTATTTTACACTCCCACTTTTTTTCGATATCACAGATCCGATGAAAATCGTGGCATCGCTTACCCTTGCAGCAGCGGCCGCTTGCACAGCCCAGACAGGGCTGGCGCTGTTGGCTCCTGATATTATTACCAAACGTCAAGATACCGTAAGGTTTTTGAAGTATATTTCGAGCATTGACGGCTTGAGTGCTCTGCTCATCTTTGGCCTCGCTTTCTTTTTCCGTCCACTATTATTTGCAGAACCTTCATGGATTTGGAAACTTGGGTTGGGGGTTTCTGTCAGCCTTGGTGCAAGCGCCGGGCTTCTTCTCCTTTATATCCTCCTTTTCAGCAGACGTCGTCAGGAAAGCGAATTGATTCTGGTGGTCATAGGAATGGTTGTTCTAACGAGTGGAATGGCTTCAGTGATCCGCTTTTCTCCCCTTATCGCAAATTTTTTTATCGGCTTATTTCTCGTGAATCTTTTGAGAGAAAAAGAGAGCATCTATCAAATCCTGATCAGTATTGAAAAGCCGGTTTATCTGCTCCTTTTGCTTTTGCTGGGAGTAAGCTGGGACCTGGACTCGGCGTGGTTTTTCCTTTTGGCGGCAGTTTATTCTTTGTATCGAATATCAGGAAAATTTTTTGCCGGGTTTTTGATTACGCATTTAAGTCCGGAACTGAAGCGCTATCCACGTTGTCTCGGTTTTGGACTGGTTGATTCAGGGGGTCTTCCATTGGCCATATTGTTCGATTTCCAGCAAGGATTTCCACACGATGCCACTGCCGGTGTGATCAGCCTGGCATTACTGGCGGTCATTTACAATGACTTTTTGAGCCCCCATTTCTTTAAACAGTTGATAGGAAAATAAATAATTACCCATGAACAAAACCTTGAGGATAACAAGGGCTTTAGTCACTTCTTATTTCGTGTTTTCGCTCTTTCGTGTTTTTCGTGATTCATTTTAAGTAGTTTCTTAACTGCACAGGTCCAAAAGATGCATCAAAATAGTAGAAATCCGGCAACCAATCTTCTGGCGCTTTTCCTTATAATTATCTTTGCCGTATGTCTTAAAAGCTTTGATATAGAATCGAGCCGGCAATCGACGGGTCTGGTCAATTTCTCTCTGGGCTTTTTGTTACTGGCGGCTTACCTGTGCGCTCGGATTCTCATAATGGCGCGCCTGCCCTTGATCAGTGCTTATATTATTGCCGGTATTATTGCCGGACCTTATGTAAGCGGCTTTCTGACTTACGATATGGTTCAGCAGCTCCGGCTCATAGATGACCTGGCCTTAAGCTTCATTGCGCTTACGGCTGGAGGAGCTCTTCACCTGCAATCTCTCAAAAGACGCAGCAAACCCATTATCTTAAACATTGTCCTGATTACACTAATAGTTTTTGGATTAGTATTTATGTTCGTGGTCTTTACAGGCAACCATTTTAGTTTTACCCACAATCTCTCTTCAGCCCAGATAATCGCATTTGCCATCCTTTTGGGCGTTGTGTCCGTTGCTCGTTCTCCATCCTCAGCCATCGCTATTATCAGCGAATGTCGTGCTTCCGGTCCATTTACGGAGACAGTGCTCGGGGTTACTGTTGCAATGGATGTGCTTATTATCGTTTTCTTCACATTGGCTCTGGCGTCAGCAAGAACTATTCTGACCGGTATTGGAATAATAGACTACCAGGCTTTCATGGCCTTATCTTTTGAGATGACAGCTTCTCTTCTAATAGGCGCGGCGCTTGGCAAAGGGATTTCATTTTATATTAACCGGTCCGGACATGATCTCCCGCTCTTTCTTCTTTTTCTTGCTTTTGGAGTAACCAAAATTTCTTTGTGGTTAAGCCTTTTCATGGAAGAGCATTTTAATCTTTATCTACATTTAGAGCCCTTGCTTATTTGTATGAGCGCTGGGTTTACAGTTCAAAATTTCAGCAAAACAGGATCTTGCTTCATGGAAAGCCTGGATCGCATTGCCCTGCCGATCTACGTGCTCTTTTTTTCCTTAGCCGGAGCATCACTTAACCTTGAAGCGCTCCGTTTGTGCTGGCCTTTGGCAGTTTGCCTGGCTATGGTTCGTGCAATCAGTATTTTCGGCGGTACATGGCTTGCCGGAATAATTAACCAGGATCCGCCACGCCATAATCGGAATGCGTGGATGAGTTATCTCACACAGGCCGGGGTTGCTATTGGCCTGGCTCAACTCGCTCAACGCCAGCTTCCTGAGATTGGAATCTATTTGACCACCGTGGTTCTGGCGGTGATCTCCATTAATCAGGTGGTGGGACCTGTCATGTTTAAGATAGTTCTAAGCCTGGTTGGGGAGGCGGAAAAGCGTTAGAGCTTGGGAATTATTCTGAATCTTCCACAGGTTTTTCTTTTAGCGGTCTTCCAATCTTTTTTTCCATGTGCCGCTTGTGTTGTGCTATATCAACTTCCCGGCCAAGTCGCCCAAAGCTTGTGAGAGGCGCTACAAAATAGACACCCTGATGTGGCTTTCCGGTTTCGCGGCAGAGTGTTTCAAGATAAGCAACCGCCTGATCGAGAATTTCTCGATCTTCGATTGTAGTGACCAGGGTTTTGTTGTGATACATACCTCCGCCGGCAAGTGAGCGAAAACCAGCGAAAATTGGGATATGGTGGCTGATTAATTGAAGGGAATCCGTGGTTTCTATTACAGTGGAACCTGTAATGCCGATATCCAGCCAGCCGGTGATAAGCTCATCAAGGAGTTCATCATTATTGATTACGGTCACCAAAAGGTACACTTATCACTCGCTATTTTGCAAAAGTCTCTCAATTTCAATGAAACGTCATTCTCTCTTCCAGTTCCCTGATCTCTTTCCAGAGCGCTTTCGGATACCTGGCTTGTCTAACTGACTCCAAAAATTCAGAATTCCGGCAGAGCCTGGAAACTCCTGCAAGTATTTGCAGGTGCAAGGCTGTTTTATTTTCCGGAATCACCAGCGCCAGAATAATGTCTACAGGCAAGGCGTCGAGGGCTTCAAAGTCAATCGGCTCAGTTAGACGGATCAAAAGAACGTTTGCATCCTTTACTTCCCGGCTCGTTGTATGCGGAAAGCCGATGCCGCCACCTATGCCTGTACTCATGGTCTCTTCTCGTTTCTTCAAGCCTTCATAGAGCATGGCAACATTTTTCACTAAGCCGCCCCGTACACAGGTATCGGACACAAAACGAAGCACTCTCTCCTTGTCAGGAAGCAAGATATTCAAAAAAATGTGTTCGGCTCGAAGGTACTTCCAGATTTTCATAATACGGCTACATTGTCAGGAATTGAGTAATAGTTCAGCCACAAAGACACCAAGACACCAAGATTATAATATAATTATCTTAAAATTCATACATATCCCTCCTTTGTGCCTTTGTGCCTTAGTGGCTGAACTGTTATGTAATTGATTAACCGGCCTTAATTCCTAATTCTTTTTCCTTTTCAGCCACAGCCAGCCTGGTTTTAATAGCAGTGTCCGGAATAAGGCTCATTGAGTCTATGCCGCACTCTACGAGAAAGGTGGCAAATTCCGGAAAATCACTGGGAGCCTGACCGCAGATACCGATCTTTTTGCCGCGGCGCTTGGCTGTGTCGATTACCATGCGGACCATTGTTTTTACCGCCTCGTTCCGTTCATCAAAAATGTGAGCCACCAGATCTGAGTCGCGGTCGAGCCCCAGGGTCAACTGGGTCAGGTCATTGGAGCCGATAGAGAATCCGTCGAAGACATCGCAGAAGGCATCGGCTGATATAACATTGCTGGGAATCTCGCACATCACGTAGACTTCCAGATCGTTTTCACCCTGGACCAGTCCGAATTCCTTCATAACATCGATTACCCTGCGGCCTTCCTCAGGAGTCCGGCAGAACGGGACCATCAATTTAATGTTGGTAAGACCCATCTCGTTCCTGGCTTTGAGCAAAGCCTTGCATTCAAGTTCAAAGGCCGGTTTGTATTTCTTGTCATAGTAACGCGAAGCGCCACGCCAGCCGATCATGGGATTGCTCTCCTCAGGCTCATAAAGAGTGCCGCCGACCAGATTGGCATATTCATTGCTTTTGAAATCCGACAACCTGACAATTACGTCCTTTGGATAGAAACCAGCGCCGATACGGCTAACCCCTTCAGCCAGTTTATCAATAAAAAACTGTTTCTTGTTATCAGGGTAAGCTGTTGTGCGTGCCTCGATATCTTTTATAATCTCTGCCACCTCAGCGTCACCTGCCTTGGCTCTGGCCTTCAGATCATCAAAATAATATAGAGCCAATGGGTGAATTCCGATATGCGAGTTGATGATGAACTCTTCTCTGGCCAGCCCTACACCATCATTGGGGATCTGACCTTCGGAGAATGCTTTTTCCGGAATACCGACGTTCATCATGATCTTTGTCTTGGTCGCCGGCAGTGTTTCAAGATCGAGCTGGTCGATATCAAACTTTAAAAATCCTTCATATATGCTGGCTGTTTCACCCTCTGCACAGGAGACAGTTACCTCGGTACCGGTCTTGATAATCTCTGAACCGTTTCCCGTGCCGATCACACACGGAATTCCGAGCTCACGGGAAATAAT
>DAOVDN010000104.1 GCA_030669465.1 Desulfobacterales bacterium
AAAATCTTGCCCACACCGGAGCTAAAGCCCAGTCTGTCCGGCTCATCTGCCAGGGGTGAAATAGAGATACCTTTGTGATCAAAGCAGTCTTTCAGGAATTTAAAGTGTATGTTCCAGATATTGTCTCCATGACGAACTATGTATACACCGAACGCTTCTACCTTTTCGTTTGAATCTGCTGCAGTGGATTTAACATTCTTTTCTATGATATCGCCACTTTTAAGGCGCATTTTTTCAATAATTTCCTGCATTGGAACTGTTGAGCTACCGATTTTAATGGATTCGTCGGACTTGACAATAATGTCGACCCCTTTTTCAATCCCGTATTTTGCCTTACGCTCCTGCATAGATAGCTGAAGCTCTTTATCTTCTTTAAGCTTGTTGTAATCTATGACAGGCTCTGTTTTTACAGGGATACGAACTACTTGTTCAGACAAGTTTTTGTCAATAGGTTCTGTCCTCTGTTTCAGCCAAAACCACAAACCTGCGGCGGTTGCCGCAATAACTATTACACAAATTACAACAATTCCTAAGACTCTATTTGAATTGCCGGCATTTTTTTTAGGCATATTCTCTCCACAATCCTGATGTTTCGAGACCTGAGATACAGTAATCAAAAAAGTGTGTCAATATTGCACTCTCTCTATTTTTCACAAATAATGCTGCTCTGCCCTGGAATCATTGCGCTGTCCCCTTCTATCGTGATGGAAAGATCACGCCTTACTTCCAGGTCAAGAATTTCCTTCCGCTTCTTGTTCAAAAGATAGTCGGCAACTTTAACCGGGACTATCCCCTTTACTTTGGTGATTTCGTGTTTTAAAGTTTTGAGACGGAGTTCGCGCAAAAAACCAAGGACCAGAGTCTCAGTAGATGGAACCAGCCCTTTTCCATTGCAATGGCTGCAGGATTCAAAACCGCCGAATTCAATAGACGGCCTTATCCTTTGTCTTGACATTTCAAC
Source organism: Desulfobacterales bacterium (assembly GCA_030669465.1). The sequence goes on from DAOVDN010000104.1 coordinate 962, forward strand.
AAGTCCAAACCTGGAAATTCTACCGACTTTTGTTTTGGCCTTGTCTCTTTTTACATGGGTTTTCATAGCCTTTTCAACTTCTAACTTATGCTTCGGATCCCTCATATCGATAAAATCTATCACTATAAGACCGCCCAAATCCCTTAATTGTAACTGACGGGCAATCTCTTCCGCTGCTTCAACATTGGTCATAAGCGCTGTCTGCTCAATAGATTTTTTTTGTGTGGCCTTGCCTGAATTGACATCTATGGAGACCAGAGCTTCGGTTTGTTCTATTACAATCGAACCGCCGGATTTTAATTTAACACGGCTTTCAAATATAGATGCGATCTGGTCTTCGAGCTGGTATTTTGTAAATATCGGCTTGGCTCCTTTGTGGAGCTTAACGATCCTGGTATGCTTTGGAGATATGATATTAATAAAGTCTTTGGCTTCACGATGGACTGCTGCATCATCTACGAGGATTTCAGTTACATCCGGGGTAAAATAGTCCCGTATTGATCTTAAAACAAGGGTCCTCTCCTTGTAGAGAAGTGCGGGAGCTTTCTCTTTAATCACCTTATTTTTGATGTTTTTCCAGAGCCGCAAGAGATAACTCAGATCTTTAGATATGAGTGTCTTGGTGCAATTTACCCCGGCAGTACGGATGATAATGCCAAATCCTTCCGGCACTTTTAGCTTGCTCATAATCTCTTTCAGCCGTTTTCGCTCATCCTCATCTTCTATTTTGCGTGATATGCCCCGGTTATCGCTTCCAGGCATAAGAACTATGAATCTTCCCGGAAGAGATATAAAAGTTGTAAGCATCGCCCCTTTTTTCATAAAGGGATCTTTTGTGACCTGTACAACAAGCTCCTGGCCTCGTTTGACTATATTTTTTATGGAACGGTCTTTTAAGTGACTCTCTTGAAAATAGTCGCTGTGGATTTCGTGCTTTTGCAAAAATCCATGCCGCTCTGCCCCGTAATCAACAAATGCTGCTTGAAGGCTGGGCTCAACACTGGAGATGACGGCTTTGTATATGTTGCCGTGGGTAATCTCCCTCGCAGCGCTTTCAATATGGAATTCTTCCAGCTTGCTGTCTTTTACTTTTGCAATTCTACATTCTTCAGGATCTACCGCATTAATAAGTATCTTGCTGCTCATAATGTAATTCTCTTTAATATTGGTCGAGTGGTCAAGTAGGAAATTGGTCGAGTGGTTGACTACTCGACTACTCGACTATTTACAGGCTTTTGTGCCTTAGTGGCTGAAGTGTTGGTTTATTTTTTTTATTCCCCATCATATTTGATGATCTTGTAAAAAGTCGGATTTAGTGAATGTGTCATTTCTCGCTCCCGCCGTCCTGCCGAGGGACGAGGCGGACAGGTCGCTCGAAATGACAAGTTGATTAGACTTTTTACAGGTGCATCATATTTGCCGCTTTCGTAATTGCTTGCTTTTTATTTAAATATGTAATTGTTAGATGCAAGTCAAACGATTTCTCCTAAGGGCTTCCCCAATTCCCAGGTCCTCTCTGCGCTTTGGTTCTGCGAAGAAGTTGATTAGAGATTCTCGGTGCCCACGATTTTTCGATCGATAACGATGGCTTCGTAAAGAGTCAAAAACACACGCTTTTGCCATTCCCGCGAAGGCGGGAATCCAGTAATTGCGCAGTAAAATTCCCGACCAATTCCTCAAAACTTTTCGGCTTGAATTTTGCGAAACTTTCTTCATCAACAAAAATATAGTCGTATTTATCATCTGATTGTGCTGCATTTATATCTTCGCACCACTGTTTTAACCTTTCCATTTTCAAAGGCACATCAAGGTCTTCAAGCCCTTTGGTTTCAACAATAAAGACTTCTTTTTTTGATTTCGTGACAATAAAGTCAGGGTAATAGTCAGATATATCGCCATTTGCATTGACGTAATCAATCTTAAAGTGAACGGCCAGATAGTTTTTCACATAGGAAATGATATCGTCGCATGTGATATACCCCTGCTTTTTAACGACAAACGGGCGTGTCTTCCTTAACTTAATCGTATCACGGATTGTTACGTCTCCTCTGTCCTGTACAGTCAACGCGTTAATCTGCTTTTTGAATGTTTCCACCAGTGTTTTGCCGGCTTCCAGTTCGGACAAATTTCGTAAGGTATTCAGGCTGTCAAGGTCAACCGGTTTTTCAAATAATTCATCCTGAATAAAAGATTTTACTTTCCCGTACAGCACATCATAACCGCTGACCAATCTCAAATCTTTCAGACAAATGGTGTCATTATGTTGATTAACGCACTTATCCCATCATACTCCTTTTTAAAGGTTTTATCGACACGAAGCTTTTTTCTGAAAATACCAACTCGTCTGCTAACAGATGAGTACGACAGACCGAACAGTTCTGATATCTTCTGGTTTGTAAAACGTCCTGTTTGCCACAAAAAATATATCATTAGATCCCTGGCCGCCTTATCTTTTTCCGGTATCCTTAAACCTAAATTGAGCGATTTTTTACTCGACCTGCACCAATCTCTTGCGCATCAAGGACTTGCGAAAAGTCTCGACATATCCATTGGTATGCCTACGCTTTTCGCAAACCTTGATGCATCAAGATCTCGGCACATTTCTTCGCAAAAAATCGCTCAACTTAGGTTTAAATTTAAATTCATGATTTACATATATATAAACTACTACGCATGTCAAACACTTAGACAACAACACTTAGGGCTCACTAAAAAATAACTTCACATTTTGATGCGCCGATCCATCCCGCATGACTGCGTTGCTCGTCGGTTAAATAACTCGTTATTCGCTCTCCTCGCGCCTTGCCATGCGGGCGCCTCGACACCTGAAAATGTAAATTTATTTTTGAGCGAACCCTTAGAGCAAAAATAAGTTGCCTTTATTGATTTATGGCTTAAATTAAATATTTTACATACTAATAATAATAAGATATTATAAAAATATATAGTTTATTTAATTTTTGTTTTAGGGGGAAAATAATGAAAGTTTTGATCAGCGATAATCTCGGCGAAGCAGGGATTAAAATGTTTCAAGAAGAAAAAGGGATTGAAGTAGATGTTAATGTTGGACTGTCTCCGGATGAACTCAAAGGAATCATAGGCAACTATGAGGGTCTTGTTATACGAAGCGCTACAAAAGTAACAGATGAACTTCTGCAAGAGGCAACCCGTTTAAAAGTCATAGGACGTGCAGGTATCGGTCTCGACAATGTGGATATACCGGCGGCAACGAAAAGAGGCGTTGCTGTGATGAATACCCCGGGTGGCAATGTTATTACCACTGCTGAGCATACGTTAGCTCTAATGCTTTCATTAACACGCAATATACCATTGGGAACTTCATCATTGAAGGATGGGCGCTGGGAAAAAAAGAATTTGCAGGGCAGAGAGCTGTATAACAAGGTTCTTGGTGTTATCGGGTTTGGTAAAATCGGCTCAATTGTTGCAGATCGGGCACGCGGACTCAAAATGCGGGTTATTATATATGACCCTTTTGTTGTGCCGGAACTTATCGAAAAGGCAGGATTTGAATATGCTTCTCTGGACGAATTATACAAAAAAGCTGATTACATAACTCTGCACGTTCCAAAGCTTAAAGAGACCACCGGCCTTATAAATAAAGATGCTATTGATAAGATGAAGGACGGCGTTATGATTATAAACTGCGCTCGCGGTGGTATTGTTAAAGAAGATGACCTTTATGAAGCCATGAAATCGGGTAAGGTAGCAGGAGCAGCCCTTGATGTTTTTGAAGTTGAACCTCCTTTCAACTCACCCATTCTTGAAATGGACCGCCTGGTATGTACTCCGCACTTAGGTGCATCTACAAAGGAAGCCCAGACCAATGTTGCGGTTGCAGTCGCAGAACAGATAATTGACTATCTTAAAAACGGAACTATAATAAATGCTGTAAATATTCCCTCAGTTACCGGCGAACTCATGGTAAAGCTTGGACCTTTTTTAAGCCTTGCTGAAAAAATTGGCTGCCTTCAGGCACAGCTTTCAAGCTGGCCTATAAATGAAGTAGTTATTGATTATACAGGAGATTTTATGGGCCTTGACCTTTCACCTGTTTCAAGATCTATAATGAAAGGGCTGCTTACCCATGCAGTAAGGGATGATGTAAATTTCGTCAATGCAATTGTTCTTGCAAAGGAAAGGGGTATCAGGGTTACAGAGACAACTCATTCTGAATCTGAAGATTATTTAAATCTGATAACTGTAAGCACAATCGGTACCGAGACAACCTCAACAGTGGAAGGAACGTTATTCGGCAAAAAAGAACCGAGAGTTGTTAAAATAAATAATTTCAGGGTTGAAATGGTCCCGCAGGG
>DAOVDN010000048.1 GCA_030669465.1 Desulfobacterales bacterium
CATCTGATTGATCATCAGATTAAAAAGCTTTGAACCCATGGCAGATGGAAGCTTGGACCTGAGTTCTTCTTTACGCATGCCTATTTTGAGAGGATTTGCTTTGTGGTAATTATCAAGGCAAAAAGATATCTCTTTCTTTAATTTTTTAAAGCAATTATTATGGACATAAATTTGATTCTCCCTGTCAGCACAAATAAGAATCTTTTTTGACAAAAGCTTCTGAATGCTATTATGAAGCTCTTTTTCAGCAATATTGGTCATTATTCTAAGATCAGAAAAGGAAACACCCTGATAACCTGATTCATCAACATGATAGGAAATTGTCTCTTCAGGCAAATGATCGACAAGACCTTTTAACCCTTCGATAACTTCCGGCTTAAAGCGTTTGTGCTTTTTGGGAATCGGGTTTAAGACATGCCCGCCGCCGATAGTGCGCACAGGTGAATAACTTCGTATGACGAATTTGTCGTCTTTTACAATGGCCACGGGGGAATCGAGTCGAAGCTGAGCTACAATTGTTTCGCCTGGAGCAAGCTCCTCCCTGTCAAGCAATACCAGGTTGCCGAGCACTTCACTAGTTCCTGTATGAAATCTTACACGGGTACGGTTTTTACTAGATTTTTTATTGCTGCTGAGAAAATGCAGCGACACATCGAGCATGTAACTCGGCTTTAAGGTTTCCGGACCAGCTACAACTTCGCCACGATTTACGTAAAGTCTTTCAAGCCCCTGAAAATTAATAGCTGTGCGCATACCGGCTTCGGCAATGCTTACATTCTGATTATGGACCTGAATCCCGCGAACTTTTGACGTAATGCCGGACGGATATACCATGACCCTATCTCCAACCCGAACATGTCCTGAAATCAGTGTCCCTGTGATAACCGTGCCAAATCCCTTCATACTGAAAACCCGATCAACAGGAAGGCGAAAGAGGCCTGTAGTGGAACGCGCCGGAATTATGACACTCAATTCATCAAGAGCTTTAATAAATTCCGGGATACCTTGACCTGTAACAGATGATACAGGTAATACAGGTCTATTTTCAAGGAATGTTCCATTGGTAAATTCTCTGATATCATCTACCACAAGTTCCAGCCACTCTTCATCCACAAGATCGATCTTAGTCAGAACAACAAGGCCGTATTTTACGTCTAAAAGGGTACATATTTCCATATGTTCCCTGGTCTGTGGCATTACCCCTTCATCAGCGGCAATAACCATAGCAACAATATCAATTCCGGTGGCTCCCGCAACCATATTTTTTACAAATTTTTCATGACCTGGGACATCAACAATTCCGAGATGCTGCCCGCTTGGAAGATCCATCGATGCAAAGCCGAGTTCAATGGTTATCCCACGAAGCTTCTCTTCCTTTAGCCGGTCAGTATTTATGCCTGTAACCGCCTTGACAAGAGAGGTCTTTCCGTGATCTATGTGTCCGGCTGTGCCGAGAATAATCTGTTTCAACTATAATGAACTCCTTTAGGAACTATCAGTCTATGACGAACGGTTTGTAGCGTCTATAGCTATTAAGCTCGTAAGCTGATAAGCTCGTAAGCTCGTAAGCTGATAAGCTAATAAGCTAATAAGCTAATAAGCTCAACAGCTTATCAGCTTATCAGCTCGGAGAGCGCTATCTTGACTTTTTCTTTCGCAGGTAATTAAAAAAATATGACATGCCTACCATGAAGATGCCAAGCCCTGCTATATAGACAGGATGTGCCTGGGGATGGAAAAAACGCATCAGAACAACCGCAAAAACAGCTCCAACGATGGCTCTTATTACAAAAATATTAAACCTGTTCATATTATGAATCCAAAATTCTTCTTATTTTTTGGGATAACTCTTCCAGGCCAAAAGGCTTCTGAATAAAACCATTGCAACCACGTTCCAATATCCTGGTTGCCTGGCCATCTATGCTGTATCCGCTTGAAAGCAGCGCCTTTATATCGGGGTTTATTTCTTTAAGCCTGTCATAAGCCTCGCCGCCGCCCATGTCCGGCATGATCATGTCGAGGACGACCATATCGATCTTATCCTTATTTTTTTTATAAACTTCTATTGCTTCTTTCCCGCATCCAGCCGTTAATACCTCATATCCCACAGCCCTTAACATCTCCCTTGCAACATCAATAATAATATCCTCATCATCTACAAGCAGGATCGTTTCGCCGCCATTTAACACCTCATTATGCGTATGCTTTTCTTTTATTACATCCTTTTCAGAGGCCGGAAGATAAATATTAAAAGTCGTACCCTTGTCCTTTTCGCTGTAAGCATTGATAATGCCGCCATGATTTTTGATAATGCCGTAAGCAGAAGCAAGGCCCAGGCCTGTTCCACGACCCATTTGTTTGGTGGTAAAAAACGGTTCAAATATCCTTTTCCTGGTCTCCTCATCCATGCCGGCTCCCTCGTCGGTCACAGATATTCTCACATAAGAACCCGGCTTTACGGCAAACGGCTTGGAGTAGCTCTTGTCAAGCACGACATTTTTCGTTTCAAGATAGAGATTTCCGCTTTCCATCTCAGACATGGCCTCACAGGCATTGATATAATGATTTAAAAGCACCTGCTCAATCTGCCCTCTATCCACTTTTACAGTCCAGATATCTTTCTGATATTTTTTATGAATCCTTATTTCTTTTTTAGTGCGGCCAAACATTTCCGAAGTCTTTTGTATAAGCTCGTTCAGATCCGTTGGTTTTACCTCGTATTTTCCTCCTCTGGCAAAACCTAAAAGTTGTCTTGTAAGATCTCCCCCCCTTTTAATCATATCCTCTATTCTTTTGAGGTGTTCAAAATAGCGATGCTTAGAATTAATATCAATAAGCATCAAAGAAACACGTCCCTGGATACCCATAAGCAAGTTGTTAAAGTCATGGGCAATGCCGCCGGCCAACGTGCCGATGGCTTCCATCTTTTGAGCTTGATTAAGTCGAATCTGGAGCCTTTTCTTCTCATCCTCTGCCTGCCGCACTTTTGCCTTTAATTTCCTTTCGTTGAGCGCTTTACGGATAATTTCGGGTATGAGCTCAAAAAAACTGCCGGATTTCACAATGTAGTCAAATACACCGAGTTTCATGGCCTTTACGGCGATATTCTCATCTCCCTGACCCGTAGTCATAATGAATGGAATATCTATTTTTCGTCTTTTTAGTTCTTCCAGGAGCTCAAGTCCGTTCATGCCGGGGAGAAAATAATCGGCAATAACGAGATCGTCGTCGTCTTCTTTCAGCCTCTCCAAAAACAGGTCGGCCTTTTTATATAAATGTACGGCAGCATCAGGAAACTCCTTTTTGATGGCCTGCTTCATAAGATCAAAATGGTCCTTTTCGTCCTCAATGATCGTTATTTTCAGTACATTCATCGTCATAAATCCTTATAGGCAGGCTATGAAACAGATAGAACATCATGGCGAGCAGGGCCTTCCACAGGTAACCGTGTCTATAAATTTCCAGATAAATAATTTCACTGCGTTATCAGTCGAAATCGTAAGTTCTCAATAAATACTGGAGAAGCCCGCTGGTGATAAAATGTAAAATATCTGACTGTTTGACCTGCCCGCTCGTGCCTCAGACCACTTAACCCTACTTGTCCGCAACACTCTCGCTTGCGAAGCTGGCGAGCTTGGCTATCGGGTAAACTCGCAGTGGCAGGCGGGGCGTGTTAGTGAGCCTTAAAAAACAACGCCTAAGATAATTCATCTTTAAAATATGTTATTTTAGCTGTTTAATCAATATGGATTAAAAGGATTGGACATGTTTTTTCTTTAGGGTCACTTACACGCGAGTTTCAGATATTCTTACATTTTATTATCAGTGGGCGAGTCCTTTATCATCTTTACCCGAACTTATTGAGAACTTACTCGAAATCCTCGACGACGTACAACTCAGTACGACTTACTCGGATTTCTCCTTCTAGCCTTGTGAAATTAATTATCTGAAAATCTATAAGTGAGTGATAAGCGCAGGGAATCATACTTGACTTTGCCGCCGATTATGTATATTTGAGCACTTGCAAATTTTATCAAAATAGTATGAAATGGCATAGGCTGTCAAGCGAAAAAGATACCAGGACAGGTAATATCTCAATAAGTTCCGGTGAATTATATGATAAAAGACTCATCCACCAGTGGGCTCCTCCAGAACTTATTGAGATGTTACAGGGAAAGGAGATAACTAACGGAAATGAGACTAAAATCGGTAGACATTCTATTGGTGGAAGACAACACGGATCATGCGGAATTGACAATAAGGGCTCTTAAAGAGAATAATGTCTTGAATAAAATTTATTTAGTAAGAGATGGTCAGGAAGCGCTTGATTTTATATATCATCGTGGCAGTTATACTGATAAGGAGAGCTTTCGGCGGCCCGGCCTGATTCTTTTAGATATCAAGCTTCCGAAGGTCGACGGTATCGAGGTCTTGAGACAGCTTAAAAACGATATGCAGTTTAAGTCTATTCCTGTTATAATGCTAACTACATCTGACAGGGATGAAGAGATAGCCGAAAGCTATGCCGGCGGCGCCAACAGTTATGTTGTCAAGCCTGTAGACTTTAAAGAGTTTGTGAAAAAGGTAAAGGAGTTAAAGCTTTACTGGACAATTACCAGCACTCTGCCGGCAGAGTAAACGGGCTTGGTTCTAACTTCGGCCAATAACAACTGTGTATGCTGTTTGTGCACTATACCTAATCATAGTCAAAATTGATGATTGTCGATTGATGATTGTCGATTTGTGGAATCGCTTTGCTCTGTCTTTTTGTTATAAAATTACCTGCCCGCCACCTGCCCGCAATGCCTCTATTTCGCATGACTTGGTTTTGCCGCTTTGTTCCTGTGGACATAATGAACAAAATGGATAGGATATATTTAATGCACGGCAGGCGGGTCGCGGAGCCCTACTCAATGCTCTTCGTCCTTTCGTCAACTTGCTCAGGCGAGGCAGACGGGATAGAATACCTTCAATCATCAATCATCAATTTTTTGTTTTGTAAGCATTAATTGACTTTAACATAGGATAGTGGCCACAGTTAGAACCATGCCCGAATAAACAAAAAAGGTGTCATGAAAAAAGCCGACAAAAAAAGACTCAATGTAACTATTGTAGGTGGGGGACCTGGCTCCAGGGCGATCATGGAATTGATTCTGGCTGATATATTCAGCGAGCTTAAGATGAATGTTTTGGGTGTAGCCGACATTAACCTCGAAGCAGAGGGGATAAAGCATGCCAGGCTATCGGGGTTTTATACCACTGAAGATTACAATGAGTTATACAAACTTAAAGACTTAGATCTGATTATTGAGCTGACCGGAAGAGATGATGTTTTGGAAGATATCTTAATAACCAGGCCTTCTCATGTAAAAGTAATGGATCATGTAAGTGCTCGGCTTTTCTGGGATTTTATACAGATTGGGGAGAAGCATATTGCTGAAAAGGAGAAATCAGAGGCCCGGCTCAAAGAATATGCGGAAAGCCTTGAACCGTTGATCAAGAAGCTGAAGCGCTTGAAAGAATACAATGAAAAGATCATAAACAACATCCCATCTTCCCTGCTGGTACTGGATAAAAACCTGAATATCAAATTGATCAATCGGACTTATCAAAAGATACGGGGTATTGAGGATGAAGATGTGGTAGGCAAAAATATTAAAGAGGTTTTTCCTGAGCATCTTCTGAAAGAAGAAGGGCTTTTTAAAGCCTTTGAAGAGGTGATGGAGACTAAACAGACACGCCTGCTGTGGAGGGTAAAACATAGCTCTGTTTATCACCGGGAGAAGATCTTGAACATCACCATAAGCGGCCTCGGTCTTGCGGCAGAATCAGCATCAGAGGCGGCGCTCATGTTAATCATAGAAGATGTTACCGAAAGAGCGAGGCTGACGGAAGAGCTTCGAAAAAAGAACGAAGAGCTCGAAAATTTTGTCTATGTTGTCTCGCATGATCTAAAGTCGCCCATTGTCTCTATACAGGGATTTTCATCTATACTGCTCAGTGAATATAGCGAGAAACTGGGCGAGGAGGGCGAGAGGTACCTTGAGCGGATCAGCGACAACTCTTCCCGTATGCAAGTTTTGATATCCGACCTTTTAACGCTTTCAAGGCTCGGCCGGGTTACAGGCTCTTTTAAAGATGCTTCCTCCATTGAAATAGTAAAAAGAGTCTGCCTGAACCTCAAACACCGGCTGAAAAAAAGCAATGTAGAGATTTCCATAAGCAGTGACCTTCCTGTTATACACTGTGATGAAGAGAGGATCTACCAGGTCTTTGAAAATCTGCTCACAAATGCCATCAAGTTTATGGGAGATACCGAGAATCGTGAGATCGAAGTTGGATATAAAGACAAAGAGGATTTTCACGAGTTCTATGTAAAGGATAACGGCATCGGCATTGATGAAAAATACCACCGGAAGATATTCGAGATATTCCAGATGTTAAAAGAGATAGAAGATAAGGAAGGAACTGGCGCCGGGCTGGTTATTGTTGAGAAAATTATAAAAAGTCATGGCGGAAGAGTCTGGGTGGAATCGGAGAAAGAAAAAGGGGCAACCTTTTATTTTACTCTACCGAAAAAAATTAGTCGAGTAGTCGAGTAGTCGACCATTATCTTCTCGGCTCTGTTCCTTTTTTAAAAAGAGCTGTTACCGCATGAGGCGAATTCTCAGATGCAAGGAGGCCGGTTAAAGGATCCATGCGTGCCTGCACCACATCGTCCGGAATATCAAAGTATTGGCAGGGCCTGTTTGCAAGCGCTTTTTCCATGAATTCGATCCATATGGGAAGAGCTGCCTTAGCCCCTGTTTCCCATTTCCCCAGTGTAATAGATGCATCTTGTCCTACCCATACACCTGTTGCAATAGATGGCGAGAAACCGATGAAAAGAGCGTCTTTGTATTTGTTTGTAGTACCGGTTTTTCCGGCAACAGGGCGTTTGATAACCCGTGCTTTTTTGCCGGTACCTTCTTTGACAACCCCTTCGAGCATGTTTGTCATTATTGCAGCGCCTGCACGTGACATAGCCACTCTTTTTTTTGGTTTTACGCGCCAGACAATCCGCCCCCTGTGATCAATAACTTCCATCACCCCGAATGGTTTTATCCTTTTTCCCCTGTTTGGAAAAACCGCATAAGCAGAAGTCATATCGATAAGAGTCACTTCTGATGTGCCAAGAGCAAGGGATAGATTTGGAGCAAGGGTGGAGTTGATACCGAGGGTGTATCCAAACTCGACTACCGATGAAGGACCGAGCATTTCGATAAGCCTTACCGCCGGGATATTTTCAGAAATAGAGAGAGCCTTTCTAAGAGTCATTTCTCCTTTGTAGTCTCCGGAAAAGTTTTCCGGTCTCCAGTCCTCTCCGTTTTTTCCACCTTTAAAGACTACAGGGGCATCGAGTATCATCATGTTTTGTGGAAAACCACGTTCAATTGCATGAGCATAGACAATCGGTTTAAATGCGGATCCGGGCTGTCTTCTGGCGACGACAGCTCTGTTAAAAGGGCTTTTGTAGAAATCCTTGCCTCCTATCATAGCAAGAATTCCTCCTGATTGCACATCTAAGGATACAAGAGCGCATTGAGGGCCTTGATAGTTTATCCCACATTGTTTCATCCTTCTTTCAAGAGCAAAAAGCCCGCTTGCCACCACATCTTCTGCTGCTTTT